>CALDQI010000174.1:0-5291 GCA_937911635.1 uncultured Pseudomonadota bacterium
GGTCCAGTCGATCCGACTGGTATCGCTCACGGGTTCAATGACAGAAGTAGAGGTAACGTGTACAAGGGGAAGATAAAGCAATGGTGAGGGCATGGTACTGTAGGGGAAACTGGACTAGAGAGGGAACTTTGGCGGATGAGGACTAGAGTGTACGCAATTAGGGATTGAACGGCTAGTATGATCATTGATGGGGCATCTATTGATCATCTATTAATCATCTATTGATCATTGTCACTCGTTTTGCATCTCCAACGAACTTTTTTAAATCCAACAGGAGGGTTTCAGTTGGATTGACAGTCTGTTTGAGACGCAATGTAAATGTAGCACTTTCCTTGGATTTTGTATATTTTAGTTCCAGATCAACAGGACAATCCCCTGGATTGGCTTCGAGTAATTGAGCCATATCTTGGCAAAAGAAATGAGTGAGTGCCTTCTGCGGCATGGAAATATTAATCCGTGTTGTATTGTCCTCTTGTACACTGAGCAATGAAGTAGCGTTGAGACCTCTATACGATGGGCCGAACGTTTCGTCAGTGGTTTTCTCTAGATGTACGATCATTGGTCCGCCACTTTGAATAATGGGCAAAAGCCTATCGTAGACCTTTCCATAAAAGTTGATCCGAATTGACCCATCTTGATCTTCGAGGATAATTCGACCGTACGGTTTTCCATGCTTATTGGTTTGCGGATAGTATGTTGCCATTCCTGCTACGCGAAATTCACCATGGGCGACGGCGCGAGCGGCATTGGTGGTAGAGCATTCAGATGTCCACTTTTTATACGCAGTGATTGGATGGTCGGTGAGATAGAGTCCTAGAGCAATTTTCTCTTGCTTCATTTGTTCTTGTATGGACCAGTCTCCGGTGTGTGGGACTTTGAATTCTTCGATCGAGACTTCCATCATGTCCCCAAACAGACTGAGCTGTCCACTATCTCGTTCCTTTTGTGCATCTTGAGCATGCTCTAGGGCGTTGGGCAAGGCGGCGAGTAAAGATTTCCGAGACTGGTACAACGAGTCAAATGCACCGCATTTGATCAGGTTTTCATAAACCTTTTTGGAGACAGGGAAGTAAGGGTCAAGGAGTGAGAGGTCTTCCTTTGCTGCCAATTCTAGTTGAACTTCTTTTTTGGTCACAGGCATGGTTTGCCTTTCGACGACCCTGTCTAAAAAGTCAAAGAAGGATGTGAATGGCCCGCGATCATGTCGTTCTCTCAAGATGACCTGGATGGCTCGTTTCCCCAATCCCTTCACGGCAACCAATCCAAACTGGATGAATTGCTTAGCGTCTGGTGTGGGTTTGGGTACAAAGAATCGATAGTTGGATTTGTTGATGTCAGGATTCTTGACTTCGATGGTAAAGTCGGTCCCTCGTCTTGGAAACTTACAGTCTTGGATGAAGCCAAATACCTTGTCGGTATTTCCAGATTCCGACGTCATTAAGGCAGCCATGTACTCTGGACGATAGTGGGCTTTCAGCCATGCTGTTTGATAGGAAATCCACCCATAAGCAGCAGAGTGACTTTTGTTGAATCCATAACCGGCAAAGAAAGCCATCAAGTCAAAGATCTCGGCAGCAGTGGCTTCTTTTACATCGTTTTTGACGGCTCGTTTTACGAAGATGATCTTTTGTCGGTCCATTTCTGCCATGTCTTTTTTTCCCATGGCACGTCTCAATAGATCCGCCTCTCCAAGAGAATAGTCGGACATGACCTGCGCAATCTGCATGACTTGTTCTTGATAGACGATTGACCCGTAGGTGTTTTGGAGGACCTGTTCGAGCTTGGGATGAAGATACTCAACAGGTTCCAGACCATTTTTTCGACGAACGAAGGTTTGGTCCATACCAGAAGACAAGGGACCCGGGCGAAATAGGGCTATCGAAGCAATGACATCTTCTAAACTTTCTGGTTGCATGGACTCGAGCAACTTTTGCATGCCTTCAGATTCTAGCTGGAATACACCGATGGAGTCTCCCTTTTGTAAAAGGGTATAGGCTGGATCCGACGCATCCGTAGGAAGATTCTCCATGTCGACATCAACATTGTGGTTCTCTTTGATGATGACGAGGGCATCTCGGATTTGGTCGAGGGTTTTCAATCCCAAGAAGTCAAACTTGATGAGTCCCAGAGATTCTGAAGACTTCATATCATATTGAACCACAGGGCCACCTTCAGGTCCATCCCTGTATAGTGGCGCATGCTCTACAAGCGGTCTGTCTGCAATGACAACACCAGCCGCATGGATACCAGTTTGTCTTGTCTTTCCTTCAATGTTCAGAGCGAGTTTGAAGACTCGATTGTAGAGCGGATTTAGGGCAAGTCGAGGTTCTACACCTTCTTCTGCGAGAGCATCCTTCAGTTTGGTACCAGGTTTGTCTGGAACCATTCCAGTTAGTTCATTCGACGCACCAAAGGGGACGCCAAGTGAGCGAGCGATATCTTTTACCGCCGCTTTTGCAGCCAGTTTCCCATACGTGATAATTTGGGAGACCAGTGGGGGGCCGTACACTTCGCGAACGTGTTCGATGGCTTCTTCACGCCTGTCTTGGCAAAAGTCTACGTCGATATCTGGCATGCTGACACGTTCTGGATTGAGAAAACGCTCAAAGAGGAGACTGTATCGGAGTGGGTCGATGTCTGTAATCCCCATTGCCCAAGCCACCAGAGATCCAGCAGCCGAACCACGACCAGGCCCAACAGGGATGTCATTGTCTTTTGACCAGTTGATGAATTCCGCGACGATGAGCATGTACGCTGGAAATCCCATCGACTCGATGATGTTCATCTCGAAGTCTAAGCGCTCCCAGTACTTAGCGTGTTTCTCGGTGTCATATACACCGAGCCGAATGATGAGCCCTTCTTTGCAATACCATTCGAAGTAGCTGCTCATGTTGCCGATCCCTTGAGGTTTTTGAGGGATTGAAACTTTTGGGTCTGGCAGTTGAAACGATCGTGGGGGTGGGAATGCTTTGTAAAAATATTCCCAGTTGGCCTGCGTATCTGCCCAATACTCCTTTTGATTCATTTTGGGAGTCGTCCCGTCTTCCATCAGCTTGTCGGCATCGGGTGGTGTGGTTGCTGGGAAAAAATAGGTGCCAAAGTCAAACTTGAAATTACAGGCGTCCGCAATGTCTATGGTTCTATCAATCGCCTCTTGATCATCGGGAAACAGCTCTCTCATTTCTTCTTCAGATTTAAAATACTGCTGGTCAGTGGGCATGGTTTGACGATCACTGTCGTGAAATCCCTGTCCAAAAGAGATGCAATTCAAGAGATCCAAAGAGACGGCATCTTGAGGTTCTAGATATCGAACGTCATTGGTAACGACCGTTTTGAGACCCATTTTCTGAGCCATCCGACGCGACAACTCATTCAACCTGGATTGATGTGGGATGGCAAAGTCTTGAAGTTCTAAGAAGAGTCGCTGTTCACCAAATATATTGGCCAACCGTTCGAGTATATCGTGGGCTGCAGAATCTGTGTTCTTTTGAGATAGGGCATACCCCAACGGACCATTGAGTCCACTCGTAGTAACCATCAACCCTTCGGAGTGCTCCTCCAGTAGATCCCAGTCGATGCGTGGTCTGTAATGAATCCCGTGATAAATGCCTTCTGTGATCAGTTTGGAGAGATTGTGATACCCAGTTTTATTTTGGACAAGAAAATTGAGGTGCCAACCACCATCTGGAGCCCGTTTGAGCCGCTGGATGTTCTTGATGTCCTCAATCCCTTTGGGCCACATCCAAATTTCAGAGCCAAAGATCGCTTTGACAGAGCTCTTTTTGGCTGCTTTGTGAAACTGTACAGCACCAAATAGATTGCACGTATCCGTAATCGCCACTGCTGGCATCCCGAGTTTCTCAGCAGCCGATACAATTTCGGGTGGTGATGGCATCCCGTTCAAGATGGTGAACTGGCTATGGTTGTGAAGGTGTACAAAGCCCATGAAATAACCTCAATGTTCTAAATGCTATGGATACCATAACCAATTCATGAGGTAAAATGGATTTTCGGACAGGAATTGGTTCAAAATGCCGTTTCATAAGAGTAACTCGTGGGTACTGTGGCTAGACGATGGAACTTGAGATAAATACCAACCCATGCCACGACACCTTTCTAAAATGTCGGGACTCTACTTTTTGTCCTATGTCCCATTGGGAATGCTCTTTCCTTATTTTGTGACGGAATTTGAATCTAGAGGTGTAGAGAATATTGGACTGTTGATAGCCATGCCCTCTTTCATTCTCATCTTAGTCGCTCCAATGTGGGGGTGGCTAGCAGACTGGATGCAGCAGGCCGTGCGAGTGTTGCAACTTGCGATTTGGCTTTCTGCAATCGGATTGATTGGTGTGGTATTCTTTGAATCCGATTGGGTTTGGCTGGGAATGCTTCTCTTTTCAATCGGATGGGCACCCGTTGCATCATTGGCAGATGCCATGACACTGGAGGGGATTCGTCAACAAAAGCAACGTGGGGATTCAAAGTATGAATATGGATCCGTCCGTCAGTGGGGATCGATAGGATACATGGTTGGTGTCATCATTGTTGGTTGGGCTGTTGGCTGGGGAATTAGAGGGGGCACCCTTGTAACGTTGCTGTTGGGTTTATACGTATTTGTTATTCCATCGGTACAGATCAATTTGCCTCGTCCGAAGTGGTCTGCCGTTCGAACATTACTCAAAAATAAGAGCTTGCTCTGGGTGTTGTTTTGTGCAGGATTGCACTTTTCCGTGCATCTCGGAAGTTCAAGTTACATCATGAAGCATGCTGGAGAGATAGGCGTATCCATTCGCTGGACTTCGATCGCCATTGCCCTCGGCGTGGTCGTTGAGATTTTCGTCTTTCAGCGGTCAGCTTGGTTTGAAAAAATTGCTCCCAATCGATTGTTGGTATTCGCCTGTGCATTGGCCATTCCTAGATGGGGATTCATGTGGTGGGGGACTTCTGTTGGCATGTTGGTCCTCGCTCAGGCATTGCACGGAGTGACGTTTGGAGTTTTTTGGCTAGCCGTGGTTCGGTTGGTCAATTCCATGACTCCGCCCGATTTGTCTTCCACTGGTCAGAGTTTGCTTAGTACAGCCGTGGGTGGGATCGGAGCAGTTGCCGGAATGTATGGTGCAAGCTGGATGGTTGATCGATACAGTACAGTGGATTACTATGCTGTCTCCATTGGAGTGGCGGCAGTTGCAACGGTGTGTAGTCTGGGGGTGCCGTGGAAACCACAGAGCTGATAGTTCTATCGAAGCCGGCTGGTGTGTCTTGCTTCCCATATCGAAAAGATCCGTCAAAAC
>CALDQI010000175.1:0-4106 GCA_937911635.1 uncultured Pseudomonadota bacterium
AGGCTCGTCTACGGAGACTCCCCACGTCGTAGCCACCGCGTCGACGCGGCCGGTCACCTCGGTCGCGAACTTGACGACCCTGAAAACCTTGCCGCTCATGTCGAAGATCGGATTGTAAGAGGCCTGGATGTAGATCTTTCTGCCGCCCTTGCCGAGACGAGTGAACTCGTCGGCAATGAACTCCCCTCCCGCCAACTGGCTCCAGAAGCGACGATAGTCCAACCGATTGTCGATGGGGTGTATTATGAAAATGAAATCGTTACTTTTGAGGGGCTGTTGTCGGATAATGAAGATGTGGTCACCGATTTGGAAGCCTATTGGATGTCGTCTATAGATGGTGTATTAACTTCTGTAGATGCAGTGCCCAATTCCAATGGAGAGGTGGTTGGATATGGAAATTTGTCTGAAGGTCAGCACATAATTGAATTGCACGTTGAGGACACGACTGGAAAAGTGAACAAGGACTCTTTGGTGATCGAAGTCTCTGCAGCCAATTCTGCGCCGACCTGTTCTTTAACCCAACCGACAATGAATTCTGCTGGTGCTGAAGGGACTGTGGTCACGTTTCAAGGTCTTGTAGGAGATGCTGACGTTCCGACCAATCAGCTGGTCGTTTCTTGGAACTCTGACAAAGATGGGGCGTTGGGTACATCGGTTCCCAATGCGTCTGGAGTGGTCACCTTTCCCTTTGATGGCTTGAGTTTGAACACCCACTTGATTTCGATGACGGTAACAGACGATGTGGGAGAGCAATGTGTTGCAGATGTACTCTATACAGTCGGATTGCCGCCAAGCATTGTGTTGAATGAACCTGTCATTGGAAGTCTCTACAGCGAAGGGGAGTCGATTTTATTTATAGCTGAAGTCTCGGATTCAGAGGATGCACCCGTTGATTTGAATATTGTGTGGGAGTCTTCTGTAGATGGGACCTTTTCCACTCAAGGTGCTGCATCTACAGGGGTTGCTCAATTTACGACAAATGCATTAACATTTGGCGTGCACGATATTACGGTGACAGTTACGGATTCACTGGGTTTGTACGCTGAGGCATTGACTCAAGTGACGGTGAACGGCGTACCATCGCAACCTGCGGTGTCGATTTCTCCGAATCCTGCATACAGTTCAGACGTATTGCTTGCCAGCGCTATGGGTTCAATAGATCCAGAGGGAGCACCGATAACGTATATATATGAATGGTTGTTGAACGGCTCATTTTCAGCCCATACGGGTGCCTCACTACCCAATTCGGCAACCAATAAGGGAGAAGATTGGACGGTTAGAGCAACACCTTCAGACGGTACAGCGAATGGGGACTTCGGCGAAGCAACGGTGACCATTGTGAACAGTATTCCAGTGGTTACAAGTGTGGCCATCTCTCCAGCGATCCCAACGCCCCAAGATACATTGACGTGCATGTATAATACCAGTGATGCAGATGGCGATACAGTGTCTCCCATCTTTCAATGGAGCATGGGTGGCAATGCGCTCTCTTCGACCACCGATACGTTGTATGGGCCCTTTCAATATGGTGACGTCATTTCATGCTCGGTGACTCCATACGATGGAACGGACTACGGTGCTCCAGTTACAACCATCGTAACCGTTGCCAATGCCGCTCCTGTGGTTGCCTCAGTGACGCTGAGCCCAAGTGCGGTGTATACGAATGATCTTCTTCAGGTCAATGTCATTGCCGCTGATCCAGATGGAGATCCACTTTCGTATGTGTTGGATTGGTTTGTCGACAGCGGAAGTGGATTCAACAACGTTCAATCAACAACGGGGGTCACCTTTGATTCGCTGGACGGTGTATTTCTGTTTGACAAAGGAGACAGTGTCTATGCCGAGGCAACGGTCACAGATGGAACATCGACTGTCACCCAAACCTCCTCCACGATTGTCGTTCAAAACGCGCTGCCGTCGGCGACCAACGTCCTCATTACACCCCCCAATCCGATTGCGGGCACGGACGATTTGGAGTGTCTTGCTCAAGGAGGGGATGTCGATGGAGACTCCGTTTCTTTCGGCTATGCTTGGGAGCTGAACGGTTCGATTACTTCCTATACATCCAACATCATTTCGACAAACAACATCAGCACCGGTGAGGTCTGGACTTGCTTTGTGACCCCGTTCGACGGGACGGATCATGGTGTAGCTTCGTCAGCGTCCGCAACCGTGGGTTCGAATACGCTGGGCACAACAGGGTCGGGCTGGTGTGCATCTGCAGGTGTCGGCGTCGATGCGACAGGGAATTCTTTTGCAACGTGTTTATCAGAAACGGGTGTGGTGGGTGAAGAATCGACGGATGGTTCTTCGTATACGCTTCAGCCTGGTTCAATTTTTGTCTTTTCACCGGAATAAATCATGATCATTTCTTTATTGAGTGTCTCTCTTTTTAATAGTGCATACGCTGTTCCTTTGCAAATGACGCAGCAAGGACGTGTTTTGGACAACACCGGAGTAGCCGTTACTGGAACGAATGATTTGACCTTCCGTATTTACGATGCCTCTACGGGTGGATCGGTCTATTGGTCTGAAACGCTAACAGTCAACTTTACCAATGGGTACTACGCGGCGGTTCTTGGAGCCGATGAGCAGAACAACCCACTGGATTCAAGTACGTTATCCTTGTACCCACTCTACTTAGAAGTTCAATTGAACAACAATACTCCCATGAGCACTCGCTATGCGATCAACTCAGCACCGTATGCTCAGATGGCAGGTAACGCTGAGGTGGCCGAGAGTGTATCTGGCGGTGTTGTGAACGCTTCAGAAGTACAGGTGAACAATTATCAAGTCATCGATGGGTCTGGAAACTGGGTTGGACAACCCATTACTGTGGATTGGAACAACATCGATCCCAACACCATTCCGTCCTATATTACTGATGGTGATGATGATACCTTGGCAAGCTTGTCCTGTGCCGTTGGTGAAATCGCGGGGTGGACAGGCGCGAGTTGGAGTTGCGTTTCGGATGCAACCCTATCGGTTTCCGATTTGCAAACCATGCTCTCTAGCAACTCGGTTGATTTGAACAACGCTAGTACAATCGGTGGACTAGCAATTCTCACGGTTGCTGATGACTCTGATACGCTTGGGGATTTGTCCTGCATCAATGATGGAGAGGTAGCCCGGTATGATTTGGTGTTGAATCAATGGTACTGTGATACCGATGCCGACACCCTTGCGGCATTAAGCTGCCAAGATGGTGAATCGCCGATCTATGATGCTGCAAATAGCGCGTGGGTTTGTACGGCTGCAGGCTCTGGAGGTTCAGGATCGGTTGCCAATGGGTTTCAAACGATTGCTCCTGCCAATGGAACCACTGTCAACACCGGATTGGGAGCTCCCGCTACCATACTTCAAGGATTGATTGACGATGGAAATTACATTGAACATATACAGCCATCTCCTCAGGTCTCTTGTACGGAATGCGGTACAGGCGCCGATGGGGCTTATAGTCCGGGGACGTTCTCGCCACAGCTGGTCATCTCATCAGGGGAGTACAACTTTACTGACTTTACATTGCCCGCAGGGGTGACATTGACCTCTCCAGGTGCGACCCCGTTGATCATTCGGGCTACTGGAACCGTCACGATTGATGGGACGATCGACTTATCTGGCGACAATGGTGGGAACGGTCAGAATGGTGTGGCTTCGGGATTGGGTGGTTCCAGCGGTGGGGCTGGAGCGACAGATGGTACCGATGGAACCTCTAGCTCGGGTGGTCCCGGTGGAGATGGCTCTGGAGGATCGACAAATGTGTCTCTGGCGAGTTCAGATGTGACCATGATGTCTGCAGGAACCGGTGGCGCGGGCGGACGTTCTGGGAACACATACAACTTGGCTTCCGGCGGTGGCGGCGGCGGTGGTGCGATTGCCATCGTTGCGAACAATATCAATATTACGGGTGCCATTTTGGTAGACGGTGGAACTGGTGGAACGTACAATACCGATGGTGGTGACGGTGGTAGTGGAGTAATCTGGCTTCGGGGCTCTGAAGTCAGCATCACCGGTAGTATTTCCGCCACTTCGAATTGTACGGAATGTGATGGGGAAATTCGAATTGACGCCCGAAATATTGACTATCCTTCAACATAGTATTCAGC
>CALDQI010000176.1:0-10897 GCA_937911635.1 uncultured Pseudomonadota bacterium
CTGCTGCGTGCGGCGACGACGATGGCGACAGCGCTCTCGGCCTTGTCAGCTCCGGCACGCTGACCGTTTGCACCGACGTCCCGTATCCGCCGATGGAATTCGAAGATCCTGATGCTGAGGGCGGGTTCACCGGCTTCGACATCGAGCTCATGCGCGCCGTTGCTGACGACCTCGGTCTTGGTCTCGCTGTTGCGACCCCGGGCTGGGACGCGATCACGAGCGGTCTCGCCAATGAGGCCGGCGACTGTGACATCTCGGCTGCGTCGATCACCATCACCGCCGAGCGCGAAGAGAACATCGATTTCTCCGAGCCGTACTTCGAGGGCAAGCAATCCCTTCTTGTCTCCGATGACAGCAGCGCTTCGGCCCTTGCTGATCTCAGCGCGGTTGCGGTCCAGTCCGGAACCACCGGCGAGATCTGGCTCCAGGACAACACGCCTGACGGTGTCGAGGTCGTTGCGTTCGACGACATCGGTGCGCTGTACCTTGCGCTCGAGGCCGGCGACGTCGACGGTGTGGTCACCGACCTTGTCGGCAACCAGGGTTACGTCGACGACACCGGCGGGGCGAAGGTCATCGAGTCCTATGCCACCGACGAGTTTTACGGGTTCGCCGTGCAGGAAGAGGGCGCCGAGGATCTCCTCGCTGCCGTCAATGAGTCGCTTGCCAAGTTGCGAGGCAATGGCACCTACGACGACATCTACGCCGAGTGGTTCCCGGGCGCCTGAGCCTGACCACGAGTAGTTGATCTGGTGGGGGGTCGGGCCGTAGGGTCCGGCCCCTCACTGGTTTTCACCCCATGAAGAAGCTCAAGCCGCGCCAACGCCTTTTCGTCTATCAACTCGTGATGTACGGCCTCGCTGCTGTTTTCGCGTTGGTCGTGGCGACGCAGGCCGATTGGCCAAAGATACAGAAGAACTTCTTCAACACCGAAATCGCGGCCGACATGTTCCCTGAGGTGATCACCTCGGCAGTCAAGAACACGGCGCTCTACACCGCACTGTCGTTCGTGTTGGGCATGGTGCTGGCGCTGGCATTGGCGCTGATGCACGAGCTGATCGTGCACGACTGGCTCGACCACGACTACATCGCGAACCACACGCTGGGCTGGGAGCAGTTGCGCGAACGCGCGCTGAATTGTTGACAAATCCTCAAGATGTGACGGGTACCCCTGGTTGGTATGCTCCAGAGCAGCAGCTTAGATTGGCATCCGAAGTTGGACCATGGACGGACTTGTTTGCATGGGGGAAAATGCTTGAGCAAGTCATTTCTTCGATGTCTTATCGTACGGGTGAGTTGGCGTATATTGTAGAAGGTTGCACAATACTCGATCCGCAGCAACGGTTTCGTTCATCTACAGAGGTATTGTCGTTGTTGCGAGAAGCGATTGATGACTTACCGAATGCAGTGTTGCAGCGAAAATTTAAGGTCAAACATCGCCGCGGGATGAGTACATTGCTTAAAGAAGGCTTTAAGTTTCCGGATGACTTCACCCCGATCTCTCGCCGTGGGCGAGCGCAGTCTACATTTGTGCCCGAACTCAAAAGGGTGCCCAACACGTCACCAGACCTTCTATCTGTAGTTCCAAGATTTCGAGATAGACCCGAAGCGATACAACAATTTTGGAACGCCGCTAAATGGGTGAAAGACAACGAACGTAGTAAAGTCCTTTTTGTCAAAGGACCGAAAGGCTCTGGCCGAAAAGATATCATTCGTCAATTTGTAAGAGGGTTGAGTAACGCAGGTGTGATGGATTCTATGATTCTGTCTTACCATGAGAACGGGGCCATTGACGACGGTTATCGAGGGGCTGTGCAACACGTGCTTTCACCGTGGGGCGAGAATAGAGAAAATTTTGTGACCCGTTTACAAAGATGGTTGGCTCGAGAAAAGCAAGTGCCCATTCGTTCAACTGAACGTGAAGCCACAGGATTGGCGAAATGGTGTGGGTTTCTAGAAAAGAATGAACAGGCAGTGGACAACGGATTGGGACTCATATTCTTATTTCAGCACTTGCAGCATTTGGCTTGGAAAGGTGGTGTGGTATTGGTCTTAGAAGATCCCAAATATTGTACCGTAAATGGTGATGGTCTTGATATCTGTGAAACCTTATTGGGGTCTGACTTTTCCAAACGTCCAGTTCTTGTTCTCACAACTCTTCCAGAGGATATGTCGTCTACATCTTCTAGTTTTCAGCATAAGGTGAGTGTGTTGAAGAGAATGGGCGCTGAAGAGATCCTAATATCATCCTGGTCGGATGACGATATTTTGACTCATTTGAACGAAGTGTGTGTAATTCCAGAATCGTGGAACGAAGGACTTCTCAAGTTTTGTGGTGGGCAGATTCACAGAGCCAATCTGATCGTACAGCGCTTGGCTTTGCAAAGACGGATTCAGTGGTCAAAGGAAATGAAGAAATTCCATATAGAGGGAGATAGCCCCCTAACCTTAGACGATGAGTTTTTTGATCAGTATTTCCAAGAGATATTTGCAACAGTGCCCCAACCTGAATTGGCGACGGATATCTTGACAGTTATGGTGTGTTCAGCTGAACCCGTTGAGCAACTGTTGCTCAATGAGATTTCCTCAGTGGGTTTACAAGAGTTGATACAGGTGGGATTGTTGCGTCAGCAGGAACGATCGATTCGATTTGCGTATCCGGAAATGAGAAGAGTGGTGACTGATTGGGTGACAAGTCGAGCGAATCTGCCTCAGATTCACAAGAAAATAGCTGAAGCCTGGATGGAGTTGGTTGGACGGTGGGGCTTGCGTCTGGATTTACAAATTGGTCAAGCGTGGTTATCGGCTGGTGAACCGTCAAAAGCACTTCCATTTCTTCTTCTGGCCATTCAAGATGCCCGTAATGCTTGGCTGTTGGAGAGAACAGAGCACATTGCCAACTTGATATCTGAGGCTTCAAAGCAAGTACACTCTCAAATGGGACTTTTAGAAGGTCGACTGAATCGATTGGAAGTTCGACTGAAGCGAGGTAGACTGAAAGGGTTGCAAGATTTGGCTCTCGAAGTCGAGAATATGGGTCAGCTCGGCTCACAAAGTGTCGGTCGTCTAGCCTTGATTCATGCAGAGTATTTAATTCAGCAAAAGAAGTGGGTGGAAGCGAATCAGTATCTCAAACAGGCATTGAGTCATTTTTCGACCAATTCTGATCGTAGGGGCCGTGCACAAACCTTTTTAAAACAAGGGAATTTGCTCTATACTCTCAATCGATTGGAAGGGGCAGCCGATCGATTTGCGCAAACCAGTATGATCGCTCCAAAAAGCACCTTAGAATGGGTGGAAGCTCAGTCTAGACTGATTGAGATCCGACTGAGGCTTGGCTGGATAGATGGGTTGTCTGCACAAATTGATGGGATCTGGCGTCAGACTCAGCGGAATGCAGATGTGCATCACATGGCCTATGCAACCTATGCGGCTGGGCTGTTGCTGGTTCATGAGTTGCGCTTGAAAGAGGGGCTCGTACGTCTACAGACTACTCAGACACTGGCTTCTTCTTGTGGAGATTCTGATCTTCGAGGGCTCAGTCTCGAAGCACAAGGAGCATTGTACTTTTTAGATGCCAATTGGGAAGATGCCTGTCGCATTCAAAAGCAGTTGATTTTTCATTATCAGATGCGGGCGATGAGAGATCGTCGCAGGGTTGCGATGTTGAGACTGCGATGTGCCTATGCCTTAGATCCGCAAAAGCAAAGCGATAGCATTTGGAAAGTAGAGATTCAAGATTTGGAAAAGGCATTTGTACATGTACAGTATTGGTGGTGGATGCTTCAGCTGCTTAGACCAACCAACAGTACGGAAGACATACAAAAATACTGGTCAGAGTCTCAAAGAGTGATCGAGCCAAGAATTTGGGACCTAGCGTTGTTTAGAGTGCTATTTGCCATGCGCATGAGCACGCGATTCGCAGCGATTTATGTTTCATTGGATCGAGAACTTCAAACGCGTTTTGGAAAACAATATGCACACTTTTCTAAGATTTCTGTGTCATAGAAGCAGTCAATCTGGTACATGGCTGTTGATCAGGTTTCAAAATGAGACTACTGTGATAGATTGATAACAGGACAAGGGAGCACACATGATCATGTTCAATATATTGTTGGGACTGGGATGTCCTGAGCCAGTAGATTTCTCTGATAGAACAGTAGACAATAGTACAGTTCAAGCCAATTCTCAAGAAGAAGCCCCGAGTTTTACAGCGGCCAACAATACGGCCATGCCTTCGGATGCTGCAAACTCTGAAAATATGGATGGGGCTCCACCATCCATGGGAACATTTGCCGCAGATTTACCAGAATCTGAGGTTCAACCTAGATTTACTCAAGAGGCTCTAGCGGATGGAGCAACATTGAAAGGGACAGCCAACTGTGCGGATTGTACAGGGCAAATACTGGTTCGTGCGTTGCCACCACCCCCAGAAGATCCAAGTGTGCAAGTTGGCGAAGGGATGCAGCTGATCACGCAAGTGGTCATTGAAGAGGCTGGCAATTTCACCATGAAGGTTCCGGCTGATGCACCGGTTGTGTTGCAGGTGGTTGATGATGCGAATTCGGATGGATCTCCAAGCTTGGGAGAGCGTATGGGGATGCGTGAAGAAGGCGCTGTGTTTGCTACAGGGATCATTGAAAATATTTCTTTGATGGTAGGGGTGTTTCCCAAAAAAGATCCCATCGAAGGCTTGGGAGTGGTTCCAACGCCACCACTGCCGGATGAAGAAGGCGATGGTGCGATGCCCGCAGACTTGATTCCGACGCCCACCGGTGGTCAGCCTGGAGGGGCTCCCGTGCCTGGAGAAGGAGCCGGCGCTGCAGGGCAACCAACACCCGGTCAAGGTCAAGGTCAAGGTCAAGGTCAAGACGGTCAAGGTCAAGCAGCACCAGATCAAGTAATGCCTCTGGGTGAACAGCAACCTCCAGTACCTCAAGACAATGGTGGGGAACCCCCCTCTGATGATTGATATTTAAGGATGGAAATGGAAACCGTTCCACAAGAAGAGTCACAAATAGAGGGCCAGATTCAGAAAGAGCAAGGAGATTGGCTGTGGATTCTTCTCTTGGCTTTTTTGTCTGCGATTCCATTTAGAGATGGGTTTTTGCAGGGGGATATCGTTGGTGCAGGGCCGGATGTGATCTCTACATTGTGGGGTATGTGGTGGCTTCAACAAGAAGGATTGGGAGCCGTCTTTGGTACAGAAACGACTCTGGTCAACTTTCCATATGGTGCAACTGGGATCGTCTTGTCACCAACATCAGCACTTATGTGGGCAGTATTGGAGCCTGTTTGTGGCGCTGGATTGGCATTGGCAGTGACCAATTGGTTTCAAATTACAGGTATTGCATTGGCCATGCTTTGGCTGGCGAGGGTCTGTGATATTCCTAGACCGTGGCATGGTGTTGCTGGATTGTCGGTGTTGTGCGCGCGATATCTATTCTTTAGTACTGGTGAGGCCTCTATTGTTGCAATTGTTGCGATGGCTTTGCCATTGGGGCTCGCCTGTTGGGTGTGCGCCATCAAGAACCGCGGGTGGGTGTATCATATTGGTGTCATTTTGTGTACGCTTTGGCTAGCGATTGAAAATCCGTATTTGGCCACGATACTACCGTTGGCTGAGGTTGTCGCATTCTTTTGGCACAAGGAAAAGCGGTGGTGGTGGTTTTGGACCGGTATTGTATCTGGGATGGGTATTTTGACGGTCGCCCATGCCTACGGTTCCGCTGCCAATCCAAACTATCCTCGTGAGGTTGCAGGTCAGTATGTACAGCTGATGAACAAGAAATGGAGTATTGTTGATTTACCGTGGGCTCGGTTGAAACTCTCAGAGCTCGTTCATCCAATGGATGTGGCGTGGACGACGTCTACACACAACGCAATATCAGCCAAGGGTGGTCGATATTTTGGGGTGATACCTCTAATTTGTGCGATGGGGGCATTGAGGGATAAGCGCTACAGACTGTGGTTTGTAGTCGGGATGGTGTGTGTCATCTTGGCCATGGGATCCGAGCAGGGTGACTTGGCACTACCATTTTTATTCTTCAATGATTTGATGAAGAAAGTGGCTCGTCCGCTGACTCAACCAACGCGTTTACTTGTGATGAGTTTGGTTGCTTTTGGGGTATGTATTTCTTGGACAGTGTCACAGATTGCCACGAGAGACAAAGGGAAACTGTTGGCGTGGGGACTCAGTGGGCTCATTTTGCTGGAGGGGGTTCTCTTTGGGGGCTTGGGGTTGAGACCGCCCATTACCGTACTGCCTACAGTAGAGTGTGATATTCCAGGCTCCGGAGGGGTTTTGATTTGGCCTGAAGATCGAAAGGACGGCGAGTTGGGATTATCGAGGTTGTTACAGATGTCTCACCGTCATCCCACTCCGCAGATGGGGATCGCGTCTTGGAAACAGGGGAGTAAAATAGCTATGAAAGGGTTGCGTGGTGCCGGATTTGCCCTAGGAAGTACTGGTTGGGATGAATCTAAGTTGATGCAGATGGGGTATACTCATATTTTGATAACAGAACGCGAAGACATTCAGTTCATTCGCGGGAGTCGATTTGATTCTTGTGGGGAGTATGAGGTGATTGAACTGTCTGAGAACCCTTGTCATACTTGTTCTTGGTAGGAGGAGCATGCATTGTCATCATTGGTGGTTTCGGTGAAGATAGTTTGCCAGTTTCTGCCTTGTCTACCTTTTGTAGAAACTCTTTGGAAGCCTGAATAGAGCGTTGCAGTGTTGCGACTCCTGCATCAAAGTTACCAGCAAACATCTCTAAACGCCCGACGATGACCAGTAGAAGGCCTTCGCGATTGGGACATGCCCAATCTTGGTGATGTAAAGGAAAGCTGCCGTTGAAGACAGATAGAGCCTCTTTATAGTGTCCTAGCCGAGCCAATTGTCTAGTGCAGGCGTTTCTAAACTGCTTGACGTTGTAAAATCGACTTCCATGCTCGTACGCATCTAGTTTTTCAACGGCTTCTTGGCATATGCCGATGGCGTCTTTTGGATTCGATTCAATGGTGTTTGATAATCGACTACCATACGAAGTGAGCCATGCGTTGTGCTCTGAATCAGAGACGTCCAGTTTCATTAAGGTGCCAATTCCCATTGGACCGGGTTGACCACCCACATCAATGATCGAGTCACCCGTTGGTAAGCGCCCCAGTTGTTCAGGAGATAGATCCAGTGTCTGATCTCGCAATCGATGGGCGAAGTAACTTGGAGTGAAAATGGGATCTTGGGTGTGTATGTTACTAAGTTGAGAATACAAGGTACCTTGTAGAAGTGAGGAGCCTTCAGGTATCCACCAACTCTCTGGAGTGGATAAAATGGTTGGAGTGGGAGACGTATAGTCTGGCTTTAACGTTTCCAGAGCCATAATAAGTGCACTGGCTTGTCGCTGAACCTCTGCAGGACGCCAATATCCCCATCGTACGTCTGTCGGTAGGATAGGGTCTAGAGTTTCTGTGTAGGCAGTGAACAATTCGGTTCGTAATTTGTGCCGATCGGTAAAGTTCTCGAACTCATCTATCGGCGATACGGTGATAGTTGCATAGCGTTGTTTGATATCCTCTTGAATCTTTGAGACCTGTTGCCGGTCATATGGAGTACCCGATTGAATTAATTTCCAATACTCAATGCGCCAGTGCATCAAAGAGTCCGGAGAGACCTCTGGGAATTCTACTTTGGTATGGAGAGCCTGCACAATCTGCACATCTCGTTCTGCCGATTGCAGCAGTACCATCCGTATCTCATCAGCAAACTTCGATGATGTAGTGTCGATTGCCTGTAGGGTTTCAATCATCTCTTGATATACTAAGATTGCAGTGTCCCAATCCTCTTGTAGAATGTGAACCCTTGCGAGATCTCGATAGGCCATGGCCATATGTCCAACGACCCTCATTCGAACGTCGGTCCAATTGTGCTCTCCGTACCATCCAAAGTCTGGGACAAAACTTTGCGCATCCCAGTCCCATGCAGGATTGTCGGCTGGAAGAGGAGGATGTTTCTGACCTTGATCCATGTTTTGCCCCCTGTTTTGACCCATTGTACGTGGACCTTGTTGCAAGACAGGTTTGACGGGTTGCGATGTCGAAACGGTGGGTGACTGTGTGGGTGTATGGACAACTGGTTGAGATGATGCGTCCGAAGATTCGACAGTGTCGCTGTTTGAAGAACATGCGAGCAACAGTATTAGAGATGTGGTGAGTCGGTTCATTGAATCCCCCAGCAAGAGGCAACGGTATCGGCAACAACAGTGTGTCCCTCGAGAGTCCAGTGTCCGTCAAAGGTTAAATAAGGTTGAGTAGCCCCTCGCAAAGCCGGACTGAGGTCACAATACGGAATCCTCAGTTCTTTCAAGATATCGACAGCCAATTGCTGCGGGGCGTCTACATCAGCGCGTTTCGGATCGAGATCCACCAGTTCAAAGGTGGCCTCCAATCGTTCAGGGTGAATCACAAAAGCGGGTGGGGCGATGGCAACCATGAGTTCCATGTTGTTTTGCCGAGTATAGTCTCGGAGCTGTTGCAACGCACGTTTGGTTTGACCACGCAACTGTCCCCTCCGTTTTTCTCCATCGAGTGTGAAGAGTCTGAGTTCATCTTGCCAGTTCCCTTTGGAAAAATCCGTAGGGCTTCCGAGTTGTTGTACTTTGTTCCAGATACGGTAGTGTGCATAGATGTAGGAGTGCTGCATCAGCCAAATTTCTGAACTTGGAATCTCTGGTCTTGGAATGGGCGATCCCGCAGGACCGGGTAGAGGGCTTCGTTGCATCGCCAAAAACCGTTCATTATCTTGAAAGTCGTTTCCGGTGAAGAAGGTCAGTAAGACGCGCTTGATGGGAAGGTGCTCTTTGATTTGCTGGACACGAAGTGTTGCTTGCCATGTTGAGTAACCATCGACACCGGCGTTCCAAAGTTGTGCACCAGATTTTCTTGAGAGCAGTCCAGAAAAGGTTGTTTCCTGATCTACCTGAACCGACATTGTAAAAGAATCCCCCACGGCGATCCAGTGAGTCGTATCGTTCGAGATATCTGAGAGGTTCGGTCCTCGCAATCCAAGTTCATTGGTTTGAATCTGAACTGTGTAATCGAGTGATTCTATAGAGGCGTTCAAGTTTGGAGCCGTCGTAACACGTGTCTCTTTGTCGATGACGTAGAGATTCATTGGTGAAGCGTCGGATGCATTGAACAATAGATCTGCTGCTTGATTCGGCGCTATGATCCGTGCGCCTCCTTCAGCTAAGACTAGACCCATCAATAGACCACCCATCAAGAGTCCAATCTTTGCACCCACAGAGGTTGTGCGCTCTTTGTTAGGACTTTGCACAACGAAACCCAGCAGTTTTTCGACGCACTTCGGTTAGGAACTCATTTCGTTCTCCGCCTGGATTGGGTCGTAGATCGAAGAAGTAGGCACCACCGCGTACTCCAACATACAAACTGGGTCCAGGTGCCACAGTGTCTCGAGGATTGTCTCCGTCGGCCTTGTCATAGAATTTCCATGTTGCTCGCCGAGAGTCAGCAGTAAACTCCCATGCATTTCCAAATGTATCTTCTAAGCCATATACCGATTGACCACTAGAGAAGGCACCAACGGGAGATGTGTATAGGAATCCATCGGAATCATCGAAGTTGGGAGATTCAATCTGTCCGTGGTTCAAATAGTCGTGATTGTATTCCTTGCCCCATGGAAAGCTGTTTCCAAGCCGAACATCTCCGAGTGCTCCCAACTGCCACTCAGCCTCTGTGGGCAATCGTTTGCCCCGCCACGCACAGTACTCTTGGGCATCGTACCATGAAACCATGACAACAGGATGGTCTGCGGTTCCTTCTGGATAATCGGTTCCAGTCCAGTTCCATCCGTCTTCAGCCCACTCTTCGGCAATGAAAGGTGGACGATACCCAGTAGCCTCAAGGAATTCTTTATAGTCTTTGCGTGTGATTTCAGTGAGGTCCATCCAGAATGTAGAAACGGTGACCCTTTTGGGTTTCATTTGATTGCTGGGGTTGGCTGTCCATGGTTGTTCTTCACCAACAAACTTGGCTTGGGACCCAGGCATGTTGGGTGGTGCAGAGGGTACACCAGAGCCAGGTCTGACATGTCCCACACCGCCATTGTGTGGCTGATTGAGGTCAAACTTTGGTTTGTGTTGTGGGAAGTTGGCATTGCCACCTTGCTTTCCGTTTGTGGGAGGTCCAGGCGGTCCATTCTTTCCACCACCATTTCCACCATTGGCAGGACCATTGGGGGCCATTCCCGGAAGAGGAGGTCCTCCGGAAGATCTCTGATTGTCGCCTTCTCCCATATTGGGGGTCATGCCCATTGGGTTCATCGGAAGTGTGTAGCCTTTGACAGCCTCAACATGTCTGGGTCCTAAGTCGACGAGTCCTTCTGGGATTTGGACCATACCATCTTTGATCGTCAGTTTAGATTTGTCGATAGAGGTACTGCTATTTTTTTGTTCGTCTGGTGTGTTTGAAGACTCTAGCGTCTGTTCTCCTTGCTCTCCGGTCATCGGTGGACTCTCTCCACATGCCCACAGCCACAACCACATCATTTGGAACCTCCGTTGTCATATGCACAACGAAATCCGGTTGTGTAGGCGACACGCGTTGGTCTTGCTGGTTCACGATGGGTGCAGGTACAGTAGGATGGGAGGTTCATAAAAGAGCCACCCCGTAAGGTTTTCCAATAGCCGTCACTTGGACCGGTGGGATTTGTTGATTCGGTTGTTTGATAGTGGTTGGCGTGGTACCAATCGTCCGTCCACTCCCACACATTTCCGGTGGTATGGTAGAGTCCGTCTAATGTGCGTTGAGTCTCTGGTGCGTCCGTTGTTGCCTTTGTCAGCACGCTTTGTAAATGGCCATACTTTCCGGCCGAATACCA
>CALDQI010000177.1:0-15849 GCA_937911635.1 uncultured Pseudomonadota bacterium
CGATATCTACAAAGGTGACGTCACTCCCGATATTGGCAAAGGCTTCTACAATTGAAGCTCCGATACCAGAACCACCACCGGTGATGAACACGTGCTGTCCGCTAAGAGAAGGATACATTAGTGTGACTCCCTGTGAATGGTGGATCCAGACTGTCCCACCAAGAAATTAAAGTCGGCGCCTTGATCGGCTTGCAGGACGGTGTCGATGTAGAGTTTATAATAACCGCGATTGTATTGACTCTCTTCTGCTTTCCACGTCTCGAGGCGTTGTGTCAACTCTTCGTCTGAAATGTCTAGATGTAGCTTGCCTTGATCTGCATCCAGTTCAATCCAGTCTCCACTTTGCACGATTGCAAGGGGACCACCTACCGAAGACTCTGGTGCTACGTGAAGAACGACTGTACCAAATGCGGTACCGGACATCCGAGCGTCTGAAATACGCACCATATCTGTGACACCTTGATCAAGAATCTTTGAGGGCAACCCCATATTGCCAACTTCTGGCATCCCGGGGTAGCCTCTTGGACCACAGCCTTTGAGTACCAATATAGAGGAAGGATCTACCTCCAGATTTGGATCATCCACGCGTGCTTTATAGTCTTCAATACTTTCAAACACGACGGCTCGTCCGCGATGCACCAACAGATCTTGCGTGGCTGCAGATGGCTTTATGATGGCCCCTCGAGGTGCTAGATTGCCTTTTAGAACCGTAATGCCGGCACGTTCTTGTACAGGAGCCTCAACGGTTTTAATGACGTCTCGGTTGAAGCACTCGGCATCGTCAATTGCAGCTTGTAAAGTTCCGAAAACTGT
Source organism: uncultured Pseudomonadota bacterium (assembly GCA_937911635.1). Taxonomy (GTDB): domain Bacteria; phylum Myxococcota_A; class UBA796; order UBA796; family UBA796; genus CAJWHX01. The sequence continues at coordinate 814 of CALDQI010000177.1, forward strand.
TTTGGCATCGGTGTGTAAAATCGATTCAATCTCTTTTAAGACAGCAGGAACCCCACCGGCATAGCAGAAATCTTCCATTAGAAATTGACCAGAAGGCATCAGATTCACGAGTAGGGGAACATCCCGACCACAGCGCTGAAAATCTTCCAACTTCAGATCGATTCCCAACCGTCCAGCAATGGCGAGTAAGTGGACGATGGCATTGGTAGATCCACCAATCGCTGCATTCACCATGATGGCATTTTCAAAAGAGCGTTTGTCTAAGATTTTATTGGGCGTGATGTCTTCTTTGACCATCTCGACGATCCGACGACCGGTCATGTGTGCCAATGTTTGCCGACGAGCGTCGACTGCAGGAAGTGCAGCATTGTGGGGTAGGGCTAGACCAAGTCCTTCCATCAGGCTTGCCATGGTTGAAGCAGTACCCATCGTCATACAAGTACCACGAGATCTAGACATCCCAGACTCAGCTTGCAAGAAATTGGTCATGCTCATCTTTCCAGAGCGAACGGCTTCTGAAAACTTCCATACGTCGGTACCTGAGCCGATGTCCTGTCCTCGATATTTCCCGTTCAGCATCGGTCCTGAAGAGACGACGATTGTCGGTAGATTGACGCTGCATGCGCCCATAACCTGTCCAGGAGTGGTTTTGTCACAACCACCGAGAAGTACGACTCCATCAATGGGATTGGCCCGAATGGACTCTTCGACACTCATGCTAAGTAAGTTTCTAAATAGCATCGCCGTTGGACGCATCTGAGTTTCTCCCAGTGAAATGGCTGGAAACTCAAGTGGTAGACCACCCATTTCCCACACACCGCGCTTGACGTATTCTGCAAGTTCTCTGAGATGTGCGTTGCATGGGGTTATTTCTGACCAAGTATTGCAAATTCCAATGACGGGTCTGCCATCAAAGACATGATCTGGGAGGCCTTGGTTCTTCATCCATGAGCGGTGGATAAATCCGTCTTTATCCAGTTTTCCATACCACTCTTGTGAGCGCATTTTTTTCATATAGACCCCAAAGATTGCCTTTTGACCTATGTATAGTCTGTTACGGCGTAAGAGTCCCTGATCTGCTGTTCAAAATAACACACTTGTTACACACAATTTGCAACTACGGAAGCCAGATCTCTCCAGCGCCTTTTTCCATGGTCCGAGCAGTATTTGTTGAGCCAGAGAATACTTCGCTGGTTCCAGTCGCATCAATGATGAGAGGACTGTCTGTCATATTGAGAAGCAATTCTGTTCCATCTTCCATGAGCCATCTGGGCGAAATGACATCGTCTGGATCCCCCAGTTCAGCAACGGGTCCAGCATCTGGTCCACTGACGTAGGAAAGTGGGTCTACCGGTCGAACCAATTGTCCAAATCGGTTGACCAAATCCTTTCGCAGTGCCAATTCGAGTCTGGAACGCTCTACAGTACGCATGTCATCTCCAATCAGCCAGCTGCCGCCAGAGATGAGATTGGCGACGATGGAACCTCGAACTTGTGGTTCTTCAAAGGGTTCTCGAAGCAACATCTGATCTGGATCGACCCACCACCAAATCCCATTTTGCCACGATCGTGACATGGTGGCTCTGGTTTGCCAGCGCAGATACTCATGACGCGGACCAATATCGAAATTGAATCCGATGTCTGCCCCAGTTCTAAAGGCATCTGCGTAGCCCAAACTGGGTAGCATTGGTGCACCGCAGGCCAAGAAGAAGGCATCTCCTGCAGCCTCTTTGAGGTATTCCATTCCAATATGAAAAGCCTCCATTCCGGTCACGTCCGCATACCGTTCACCCACCTGTGCACCGGCATACAAGAAATCCAGTTTGAGGTAGTCCCACCCTTCAGCTTTGACTCGGGCAACCTGATCTCGCATCCAAGGACCGGCATCGGGATGGGTTACATCAATGATCGCATACTCACCAGAACCCAAATTGGAGAACAAGATGGGGTCGCCGTTAGAGTCTCTGACCCACCAGTCTGTTTGTTCGGTGTAGAGATCAGCGCTTGTAGAGACGTAAAATGGGGCCAGCCACAGTCCCGCATCAAAACCCGCAGCTTTGATCTCGGTAGCTAGCGTTTCCATACCGCTTGGAAATCCTTCATTCGCTGTCCAATCTCCCCAAAATTTTTGCCAGCCATCGTCAATCTGAAATACTGTCATGGGTTCTAATTCTGGATTGCCCGCCAGTTCTTCAGCCACTTCTAAATTGCCCAAAATAATCTCTTCATCAATGTGCTCGTAGAAGGTGTACCACGTAGCCCAGCCTACAGGTGGTTTGTCTGTACGTGGTGGGACATCGTTGTGGGATGCGGATGCTCTGGCATAGTCTACGTGAAGGTCAAAAGCGTCAGAGCCTGCGTGAATCCAAACGGGGTCAAGTTCAATTGTATCGCCGGCAGATACAGTAATGGGATCACCTCTGTGTCCCCACACAACCCACATTGTGTCATCAGAAAATGCTGTCCACATACGAGTTTTCGTTGAACTGAGTGCCCCTGCGAGAATAGAGTCACCATCGGATTTGCCAACGAGTCCCAGCCACCAAGAGCTGTAGGGTTCCTCTTCTGTGGCGTTGACACCGTTCCCATCACCACCGACCAGTGGTAGACCATCATCATCGAATTCTGGTGCAATTAGATTGGCCACTCCAGACCACCACCAACTTTGGTAGCCTTGTTTCCAGAGTCTAGTCGGTTCATCACCAGACAACGTATAATTGCCACTCAGGACCAAGCCATCAAACAGTCCGTCAGAATTAGCTGTTATGGTAGGCTGAAAACCATACTCTGTCTCTGTCCAGGAGACAGAGAAGTCACCTTCACCCACGATCTTATCCGCCAAACGTAGGGTGGAGCATGCGCTGTCCGGTAATGCAAAGCCCTCGTCTAGCAGTTGAATGGATGCTGAAGAGTCACACCCCACTGTTTTATCAGAATCCGTGTTTCCACACGCTAGCCATAACCACCACATTTACTCTCCCATGTTCAGTCTGTTGTGATTTTATCATCGCCTTGCTGTATGGGTAATCGACATATGAGAGTTTCATCAAAATCTAACGATTGAAAGATCATACGAGAGTAGTTTATATACTCTCGTTTTGATAGATTTTGTATTCGTTTTATTCAAATCCAGTACTGTAACCATCAATCACAATACCTGTAGTTGAATCCAGAGTTTGCGTTACCAAATCGTCAAAGAAGAATCCCTGAAATGATGCATCTTGATTGGTATGTCTAGGTTGAAATTTAACACGTGAACTTTCTGTATACCCGAACCCATTTGCAACGCGGAAGTCAGAGAAGTATCCCATTTCGTCACTTATGATTTCCACCCCGTCAACTCGGTATGTCCAATAATCTAAATCTCCATCACGATACATGGTGGCTTCTAGAATATGCCATACAGTTGTATCTAAGTTGTCTATGAGAATATTGAACGAACCGCCTGAGTAAGTTTGTATGTTTAAATTCCCCACTGCATTATAAATGGCTAAGTAGTTGGAGGCTCTATCGACTCCAGCAGGATCTCCGGTGATAACTGCTATGATAGAATTATCGCCTGCTTCGGTCGCCGCTTTGAATGCAATCTGGTAATAGAATCCTTGATCAGGACTACCATCGCCATCACTATCGGTTGTATTGACACTTAAGTTGGGTGAGTATGGAGTTCCAATCCCCGGTGAGTCATATCCTCGTTTGAACCACCAGGATTGATCTCTATTGTAGACTTCTCCCTCTTCTGGAAGGTTGTTCCCTACAATACTATCACCCCTGTCACTTTGATCTCCAGAAACCATTGAACCTGCAGGGAAGGCATCCGGTTGACCATATGAGTTGGTCATTCCTGACCAGTCATCTTGACCGGCGATAGTCCCATAGACAAAAATTTCTACGACGTCACTCTCAACATCTATGCTTGCACTTGTCGGTGTACTATCAACCTCTCCATCGTTGGCTGTAACTGTGCATGTCCAAGTGTCGGCAATAGTCCCTGTTCCTGGGAATGTATTCGATACATCTGTCGTTCCAGTGGTGGTTTGTTCAATCGAACCACTAGAATCAATCGTCCATTCATATGTGTAACTGATGGCATCGCCGTCGATATCAGAACTGGGTGCGTTGATATCACACATCAAATTATCGCTTCCTTCTACAGGAGGGTCATTGGGTGATCCATATGCAATGATTGTTGGTGAGGTGGGGATTGAATTCAAGATGTTGATGCTGTTTGATTGCACAGGTGTCCCATCATCCACGCCATCATTGGCTGTAACGATAACATAAACACTGTCACCCTTCATGAAATGTTCATTAAGAGTACTGTTGCTTAGAGAGAGAGCTGTTTGACCAGTTGCGATGGTATCCACGCCATTTGCATCGACGATGTGCCATTCGTAGGATGCTGTAGGTGATTGATTGGAATCGATATCACTAATGGTTGTCGTCACAGACAACGTACTGTCCGTGTAGGCGGTTCCTGGCGACAGGACTACACTGTCGACATTTGGTGCACTATTTCCAACAGTAGTCGTTGCCGCTGCCACTGTAATATCGATTCCATCACTTGCCTCAACAGCACATTCGATGGTTTGACCCTGAACGAAGGGTCCAGAGAATGTATCAGATGTTTCACTGTTTAAGGTTCCGGCTACCGTCCAGGTATACGAAAGGGATGGAATGGTTCCATCCAAGTCATCAACCGTTGTTTGGCACAAGAGTGATGTGGTTTCCGCCGTCAGTCCTTGCTGTAACAATACAGACAGTGTGGGCGGACGATTTGTCAAGGTTGAGAGTGCGTCTGAAGAGATGGAATCTGTACCATCTGAAACAGTGACGGTGCAAGTGACATCAGTATTGGGTGTAATTGAGCCATCCAAGGCCAATGTAGTACCCGTGTCTCCAGTGGACCAAGTATAATCGTAACTGAGAGTATCCACGCCATCCGTTTCATCTGTATCGATAGCACCTGCGACACAGGTAAGTGTAGAGTCATTGTAGAAATTGTCATCAGAGATGATCGACACCAACAAATCACGTGGTGTCGAGTTTGTTATTGTTATCGTGTCGGAGGTTTTCGACAATCCATTGTCCAAACCATCGTTTGGCGTCACGATGACGTACACAGAGTCTCCTTTTGCGAAGAATGTGGAGTCTAAGGCAGAACCATCACTTGTTTGTACAATCGTATCTGTTCCATTTGAGTCGACGAGGTGCCATTCATAGGTCAATATGACATCATCACCATCTTCATCGATCACATCTGACACAGTACAATTTAATACATCTGTGGAGACAGGGGTTTCAGGTGTGATGGCAATACTACCAATGCTAGGTGCTCGATTGAAGATTGTTGTTTCGACACTTTCTGTTGCGGTACCGCCGTAACCATCTGTTACCACAGCGGTACATGAAACTGGATCAGAACTGGCCAACAGTTCGTTAGACAACTGTAACTCTGCTTCCGTACCTATTTCCACGCCTCCTTGAGTCCAAGAGTAGTCAATACTCAATGATTCTAGATCTACATCTTCGGCTTCTACAACGCAGCTAATCAAGGTGTCATTATTTGGATTCTCTGGCAGAATGGCAATGGTAAGAATTTCAGGAGCAGTATTCTCTACTGTAACCGTTAGAGATTCTTCAACGGTAAATTCTCCGTCATCGATGGTTCCAGTACAGGTGAGTTCATCTTCTGGTTGGACGATGGTAGGATCCAACAGAACATCCCATGTGTCAGAGACCACATCTCCATTTTGATTCGTCCATATATAATCTAGATTCAACGGGTCGTCATTTGGATCTGTTGCATTAACAACGCAATAGAGTTGTGTTGAAGTGGTGATGTTATCTGTCGGTTCCAGCCATATTCGTGTAACGACTGGTGCTACATTATCTTCTATAGGTTTCTGATTGCCTTGACAGGCGCAGAATAATATCGTTCCCAAAAATAAAGTGTGACGCATTGCCTTATCCTCGTTGTGGTGATGAAAGTTACCGTTGAGAAATATATCATAACAGGTTTGCTTGAGAACGGATTTTACTAAATATGTCACAGCAATCGTAGTGGGTTTATCAGCCTTTTGATTTAGTCATAATCTTCAAATCAAGTATGTCAGCGGTAAAATTTTCGATGGTGAGGGCATATTCACTGTCGAGCGTATTAGCAGTGTTGTTTGTTATTGTGAGATCATGGTCAAAAAGGATAGTTACGGTACTGCATTGGATCGAATAGCCACTCTGAATCCATAGTTGCCATCCCAGAAATCTGCTTCGGCATGGATGCGCTGTGCAACTCTTAGAGCGTAGGGTTCGTTGCCCCATCGCCCGCCTCGTAAACTATGTTCTCCACTGGGTGCACTGACGTAGTTGATTACCGCTGATTCAGGGTATTCTCCATAGCCATCGTGCACCCATTCCCAGACATTTCCACTCATATCGTACAGCCCATAATCATTTGCAAGCAGTTGACCCACAGGCATCGCTTGATCCGTAGAACCACAAAACCAGGCTAGGGTAGACAAATAGGTGCCATCTGATAGCGTATGGTCATCGCACTCAAACTCGATGCCGCTTGGCAGTTCAGCACCGCCATTGGGTGTCCAAATGGCATATTCGGTACCAGAGCGAGCCGCAAACTCCCACTCCGCTTCACTTGGTAGTCTAAAACCGGGACAGCGATAAATTTGTCCGCCATCAAAGTTGCTTTCACATTCGACGTCTCGACCCGACCCTGAGCAGTTGTAGCATTGAGCCAGTCCCTCAGTATCTGAAAGCATATTGGTAAATTGTGCAGCCATGTGCCAGGTGATGAATTGGACTGGGCAGGCATCTTCTAGACAGTTTGCTGATCCCATTTCATCATCTTCAATGTAGGCAAAGAACATTCCCCGAGTCACCTCAGTTGTAGAAAGGTGGTACGGAGTCGTCAGTGTCACCTGAAACTGAGACTCATCGCTTTCAACACTTTGGTCGGATTCAGGATGGGGCTGTCGACCGTTTTGATCTTCTGGCGAACCCATCGTGAAAGTCTCGATGGGAATCGGGACAAATTCCAAGTCGCCAACAGAATAAGTGTTGCTGTTTTGAACAGTTGTGGTCGATTCAGTCTGTGCAACACCAAACTCAGGTGAACCAGTGTTTTGACAGGCGAGAAATAGCGAGGAAAATATATTCATCACATCTATTTTATCCAATTGTATGACTAGAGTACCCAAAAATATGACTGTGAGCTGCACAGTTTGAGGGGGATAAACTTCTAAAATACAATGGTACAACCAATCATATTTGATATAGTTAAATGACTTCCTTAAAGGGTAAATAAGCGCATATGTATTCGAAGAGTCTTTATTTATTGATGTCTATTGGATGTTCTTCTAGTCCGAGTGAAGACACATCCGATGTAGATACTACCACGATTCGAGACACGGGATCGGAGGAAGAATTTATCGAGCCCGAAGCAGTGGTTTCAAAAGTCCCTGTGTTGGGTGAGCGAACTGCATTGATTGAACTTATAGCTGTAGACCAAAATACTTCAATCGCCCTCAGTGGTTTTCAAACCTTGTTGAATGACCCAGTAGGCTGGAGTATTCAAGATGAGACAAAATCTACTCCACTCTATTTAGGATCCTACGAGTATGTTGACGGATTGGTTTTGGATGAATCATCAACGGCGCTGCTATTGGATGGTGAAATACAGGTATTGAATGGCAGTACGTTGGAGGCTTCACCACTGAATGATCTGCTTCCGATTCCGCCGGAAAAACTATTTGGTACAGAAGAATCGTTGTGGTTTGTTGGTGCTGGTCGGCTCTATACTTGGGAGAACGATCGATTGTCTGAAGTCACAGTGTCTGATGGCAACATACAGGGCTTTGTTTTCGGACCTGCAGGGGTACACGCACTGACACTTCCCGATCTACTATTGATTGAAAAGGGGATGGAAGATACTCAAATTGTCGATTATCGAAGCGACATTCTACCCTTAGATATGGTGTTTGACTCTTCGGGAACATTGTGGGTTTCAGATGGGTCTGCAATTCTCCACCAGCGCAATGGCAATCGGATTTGGAGTGCACTGGATTTAGAGGAACCCATCGTCAAGTTGATGGGACACGAAACCAGTTCAGATTTGTGGGTTAAAACCGAAACATCTGTGTTTCATCATCGGGGTGGAGAGTTTTACCAAGTGTCTCTACCGGAGGGGGAGTGGTTGGATGTTGATGAGTACGGGAGATTACTGATCCTTACAGAGTCTGGTGTTCAACGTGTCTCAATAGAGCGGACTGTAGTAGTTGTAGGTGCTCGTCATGAACAGGCTCTGGATGGAATACAAGAGTTGACATTTTTGCCGATGCTTGAGGAGAGTTTGATCTCGCTGAATGTTTGGATTGATCAAACAGGTCTGACACTGGATGATTATCGAACCGTTGTGGATGCAAACGACTACCCTGCTGGAACACACACGTTACGAATGGTCGCTACTGACGATGAGGGTACAACCGTAACAGAGGTACCATTTGTCATTGGAGAATTGCCAGACATGAAATGGGAAGACGATATCGATGCGTTGTCTCAACGTCATTGCAACGATTGTCATGGTGAGACGTCTTTTTTACCTTTGCATGCGGCTCAACAATGGGAAGAGAACATCTCATTGATTCTGTCTGAGGTGCTTGGCAATGAAATGCCAAAGGGCGGGCCTTACTTAAGTGCAGAAGAGGTTCAAATGATCAGAGGCTGGCAAAATGGAGGCTTTCAATAATGATTCTATTCATGATGTCATTGTTTCTGACGTGGGTTCATGCCAATGAGTTGACGCCAATCAAAGCCGACGATTTGGATGTGTATCAAACTGCGCGCGCGATGAGCATTGATCTTCGGGGAGTCGTCCTTAGCCGCGATGAGATTGATGAACTTCAATCCAGTGGCGACGTTGAAAATACGTTGCTTGACGAATGGCTCTACAGCGAAGAGTTTGAAGAACAGGTGATTCGGTTTCACAAGACGTTGTTTTGGAACGAACTCGATTTTAGGGTGAACAGCGACCGAAGAATACTGAGAGGGTACAGTCGATTGGGGAATCCAACGTATTATGCCTATTATCGATCGGGAATCCTTAGAGGTGCATTTCATACACAATGCTACGATTATCCCGCAGATGTGAATTCTCTAAATCAGCCACAAAGCTGGACAACTCGAGATTACAATGGCAACATTGCTTCTGAAGGATGGAAGGATGAAGGCTATGTGTGGGTGAATCCTTGGTGGGACATGAACAATCCCATAAAAGTGTGTGCGTTCGATGCGCAACTTACAGAGATTAGCAGTACGGGTACTGATTGTAGTACAAGAGATGCCAATCTAGACCCTGAGTGCGGATGCGGAGAGAATCTGAAGTGGTGTACTGAGGGGGATCAAGACCAATCGGTGGAAGATGCCATAGCGAATGCATTATCGGAACATGTTCGATCGGTATTGCAAAATGAAGATCCATATTCGGCAATTTTGACCGAATCCACTGTGATGGTCAATGGACCGCTGGTCGATTGGTATCAAAATCGAGCCAATTTTTCGGATTCTGTTCAAAGCCCGGTTCCTGCAGATCAGCTGCCGCAATTGGATCGAGAGGATGTAGATACGTGGGTTTCGATTCCAGTTGGGGAAGAGTACGCAGGGGTATTGACAGAACCAGGGTGGCTCCTCAGACATCAAACCGATAGAGGGCGAGCCAGTCGTTTTTACAGTGCGTTTCTCTGTCGTGAATTTCAATCTCCAAGTGGGGGGATTCAAGAGCTTATTGAGGAGAATCCAACTCCGGATTTAAGCCGAAAGCCTGTGTGTAAAGACTGTCATGTTCTACTAGAACCATGGGCTGCGTATTGGGGGCGATGGCAACAGGCGAGCGCTAGGTACTTGTCTTATGAAGAGTATCCAACCATCAGTGATGAATGCAACGCTTGTGCTCCTGGGTGTCCCTATACTGGGATTTGTAAGTTCAATTATTTGCTAGACTCTTCTCATCCACATCAAGATGATTTTGTTGGACTGTTCAATCCATACGTGTATTTGATGGGCGATGACGCAGACAATCCAGATATCGGTCCCAAAGAGTGGGCGAATGAAATTGTGTCGGATGGTCGATTTGCGCAATGTGCGAGTCAAAACGCAGCGATGTGGCTGATGGGGTGGTCAACCACTGAAGTGGATCCAGAATGGGTTTCGGTATGGGCAGATGATTTTGAGGCATCTGGTTTGGACTACAGAGCATTGATTCGCAGCATTGTTACCAGTCCGGTATATGGGAGGTCCAAATGATGAATGTATTGTTATTGTTGGTTTCCTGTAGCAGTGATCGTGAGAAGGAGTCTACTCCTGAAATTATTGTAGAACCGAGTTCAGATAGCGCTGTCGAGATTCCGGAAGAAACCCCACCGGAGATTACAGAGGGAATTGTTGGTGAAGGCAGTTTATATCCAGACGAAGAACAGACGTATCGAAACAAGAAACGCATGAGTATAGATCACGTCAAAGCCTCGATGGAAAGAGTCAGTGGGGGTATAGCATGGGAAGTCAACGGTCGTGACAAGTGGAGTGATTACAGTGATACGCTTGGCGTACCAGACTTCTTGTACAGTGTGCGGGAAGATCGAACCGTCTCCGTGATGTTTCATAAGTTTTTGGATGATGCTGCGGTGCATACCTGTGGTGAATGGATTCAGCAGGAATGGCAGTCTACAGATCGCATATTTTTCACAGAAATTGAGCCGGAAGAGTTGGATTTGGCAAAGATTCGTTTGAATATGGTGGCTCTAAGACGTCAGATCCATGGAGCCATAACGCCCATAAATGATCCGATGATCGATTCACTGGTCGACCTACATTTTACTGTGGTTCAGCGAACAGACTCCTTAGAGCAAGCCTGGACCAGTGTCTGTGTTGGTCTGTTTACCCATCCCGACTTTTTCATGTACTAGGAGCCCCAAATGGAACTTTCACGGCGAAAATTTCTATTGAATACACTTGGGGCAGGAAGTGCACTTGCTCTGATGGACGTACTCCGTATTGCGAAAGCCAGCAATACAATTCCTCCTGTGACCGATCGGTATTTTGTCTTCGCCAACTTTTTGGGTGGTTGGGATGCCATTTTAACGATCGATCCTAAAGATCCAGCACTGTATGATGATGATGAACTCACCATTGCAGAGTATGGTGTCCAGACTGGATACAGTCAGCTGAGTCTTCCTTCTGATCCTCGAATCATGACAGATGTGGATGGGTTGATTCTGGGTCCATATATTGGAGATATGGCGAATTTTGCAGAACGCATGAGTGTGGTTCGAGGAATGACGGTCACCTCTGTGGCACATGAGTCAGCGCAGGTGTATTTAAATACTGGAAAAACACCTGCGGGAAGGGGACCGCGAACCTCTTCCATTTCAACGGTGTTGGCTTCTCTGTTGGGTTCTGATCGCTTGATGCCCAATTTGGTTTCAGGTGTTCCGGCGTACAATTTAGACTACCCAACTTGGTGTAGTGGTCTTAATGCCAATAATGTATCGGACTTACAGGCTATTCTGTCTCCCGGAATATCCGTTCTAGAACCATCTGATAGAGATGCCTTGGATGAGTTTTTTGATCGAGAAGCCTCTCGCATGAAGACTCCCCGTATGGATTCCATTTTTGAAAACAGAGGAAATAGTCGTCTATTGTTGGAACAGAATGTCTCAGAACAATTCAATATTCAAAATCCGGCTCTGGAATCTGTTGTCGAGAATTTAGGGAACACCTCTGCATTGATGGCTTATCAAGCGTTGACTCAAGGATACTCCAGTTGTGTCTCATTTCGACCGATGCCATTTTCAGACGCACACAACGGTAACTATTGGCGCAACTTACACCGGTGGCATTTGCAAAGTGGATTCAATCAAGTCGCTGCTTTAGCGGCAGAACTAGAGGCTACACCATATCCAACGGGTGGTTCTTGGCTCGATAAAACAACGATCGTTTGTTGTAGTGAATTCAATCGTAGTCCAGCCCTCAATCAAACTGGCGGTCGCGATCATGCAGCAACCAATTCCTGTTTGCTTCTTGGCGGTGGGATTGCTGGAGGGAAGCTCATTGGAGCGAGCCACGAGAAGAATATGGCTGCACAGGCGATTGACTTATTAACGGGTGCCGTCGATGAGAATGGATCAACGGTTTCGATAGACAATATTGCGGCGACATTGGTTAAATCTTTGGGTATAGAAGAAGATATTGGGGACTATAGAGTCCCGACGATTGATGCGTTACTGGCGTGAGGTTGGACATGAGATTGAGTACAGTTCTGATTATACTTGCCTGCAATGAAGAATCGAAAGAGCCACTCGAAGTCGTTGAGCAAGTGGAGCCTAGTTCGGAAGAACCCTGCAGTCCAGACGTCTATTATATAGATTCTGATTCCGATGGCTTTGGAAATCCGTTGCAAGCAATGGAGAGTTGTGAGCCTATTGATGGATACGTACAAAACAACATGGACTGCAATGATGACAATGCCGAGGAGTTTCCTGAACAAGTGTGGTACTTGGATGCCGATGGAGATGGATTTGGTTCTGCAACAGAAGTGCTGGTTCAGTGTGCTCATCCGAGTGCGTATGTACTCAACTCAGACGATTGTGATGACATGGATGGTACCCGAAACCTACTATCTGTCTGGTACTTGGATTCCGATGGCGATGGCTACGGGGATGGAGCTGTAGAAGTAGATTCTTGTTCGGACGTTTCTGCAGCGATACCGAATGATCTAGACTGTGACGATGGAAATTCAGAGGTTCATCCCAGTGCAGACGAGATCTGTGATTACATCGACAACGACTGTGATGGGTTGATGGACAATGAAGATCCGACCTTGAATGAATATGGTGAAGTGGCCCTATTTAGAGATGCCGATGGTGATGGATTTGCCACAGATGAATACGTAGCCCATGCTTGTCCTTCTTCTCCACTTGGAAGCACAATTTTGGGTGACTGTGATGATGGGAATGCTGAGATTTATCCCGGACAGTTTGAATGGCCGGACAGTGTGGATTCCAATTGCGATGAAGAGAGCTACTTTCTGTATCCAGACTATTTCACAGAAGGACTGACCTTTCCAGAAGTGTTTCATGCACAGACAGAAGGAGTGTTGCTGTCCGAAGATATAGATGGAGATGGCATACTTGACATACTGATCAGTGATGAACGAGTCAACAACGAAACTGGGAGACTGTACTGGTTTTCTGGAACCACAGAACCTGACTTTAGAGTTTTAGACGACACCTCATTGGCGTGGGAAGGCCTCAACGAAGGCGATGAGTTTGGATCGTCTGTAGCGTTTTTGGATGACAGGACGGGTGATGGTGTGGCGGAGATTCTAGTCGGTGCACCAGGTGCTTCAACGGTGTATTTACTGGATGGTAGCACAACGGGAGATGTCAGTACCCCAATATGGTCTTGGTCCCGTCCCGATACCGGAGCCAGTTCAAACTTTGGGTATCGAATTCTTCCGATGGGGGATCTCGATATGGATGGAGAGGTCGAATTTATCGTTACAGATAGATTGTATGATGGCACCAGTGAAAATCAAGGTGGATTGTTTATGCTGAGTACGTCTCAGATCGGAACAGTCAGTGATCCAGTAAACAATATTCAGGTGGTTGGAGAACTCTGGCAAGATCTATTTGGTTCAGCCATTGAAAATATCGGTGATGTGGATGGCGATGGTATCGATGAAATCGCTGTGTCGGCCCCCAAATATCGAAGTGTCAATACCGGCATCACCTATATGCTTGATCCAACGGATTTGATGCTGGGGTTGGTAGACTTAGACAATGAGGTCTCTTTTGAAGGAATGAACGGTCAAAAATCAGGGTATCACTTGCTTGGAGTGGGGGACTTTAACGGGGACGGGTATCCAGACTTCATCGTTCAAGTTGGGAGTATTTGGGGGAATCCGGATGAACTTGGCACTTTGTATCTCGTCTATGGAAAGACTGATTTTGCCCAAGAGAATCTGCTGGAAGATGCAGAAGTTCAATTCGATGCTGTGGGAAGTCTCTCCGAATCGGGGGCGAGGATGCTGGCTCCTGGAGATCTCAATGGAGATGGTTTTGACGATTTGATCTTTGCGGATCGATACAGGACGACTCCTTTTACAGCATCGTCCAACAATCGTGGGGTTGTTTTTGGAATTTATGGTGGTACCTATACCGGTACATATATGGCTTGGGAACAGGCAGATTTTGCGATAACTGGGTCGATTAATTGGTATAATTTTGGTTCTAAGCTGGTGTCTGCAGGTGATGTGGACATGGATGGACATGCTGATGTGTGGATTTCGGATCGTTCTTCGTTGTATTTGTTACACGGCCACGTTTTTAGTCAATGAGGAGATCGGACGATGTATTTTAGTTGGATGCTGTTTGGCTTTGCTTGTGGGGAGTCGGAACCCGAAAAGATTGAAGAGGTAGTCGAGGAAGATACGGCATGTACACCTCAGATATGGTTCCTTGATTCTGACGGAGATGGCTTTGGAACGTCACTTGATACACTTGAATCCTGTGACGAATTGGATGGGTATGTAGACAACAGCGATGATTGCAATGATTCAGACTCGTTTGAAATGCCTGGCCAGACTTGGCATTTGGATGCAGATGACGATGGCTTTGGAAATGTAGCGAATAGCGTAGTCAATTGCCTTAGACCGATTGGATATGTATTGGATGCTACAGATTGTGATGATCAAGACAAAACTCGAAACGCTAGTGTGTTTTGGTATTTGGATTCTGATGGAGATGGGTTTGGAGACCCAGATTTCCCCGTGGATTCTTGTACAGCTGATTCATCAGCGTCACCGAGCGATCAAGACTGTGATGACAGCAATGCGTTTATTCGTCCCAACGTCAATGAGATTTGTGATGAGGTGGACAACAACTGTGATGGTTTGATTGATGATGCCGATCCCAATGTTGATTCATTTACCCAGGAACCCTTATATTTGGATTCCGATGGTGATGGCTA
>CALDQI010000178.1:0-9211 GCA_937911635.1 uncultured Pseudomonadota bacterium
GACGTCGAATTTGCACTCATTTATGGCAATACGTGGACCGGTATTGCATTCAGCAGCACCATTGCCATCATCGCTTGTCTAGAAACGTTGCTCTGTTTACAAGACATCGATGAGTATGAAAGGGACTTACAGGCGACCAATTTTTCTGAAGAAATGCAGTGGTTTTTTGCAATGGAGTTAATGGCGGGAATCATTTGGGTCTACATTGAAGTGGTGATCATGTGTTTTAAATGGCAGATGAAAACAGATGTCTAAAGATCCAAGCAAGTTCACTGCCGATACAAGTCAACCTTGGTTGACGGGTACTTTTAGAGGCGAGTATATCGGGATTGCCAAAAGTGGCTCCATTAGGAACACACAAATATTTGATCTCCAGATTGTACGCGGCACCATCACTGGATTGTCTACCCACGCTGAACAACCGATCATCAACAGTAATCAGAAACCGTTGAGTCTAAGCTCAGTCTCTCAAATCTATACACATGCAGCAGAACTCACCTTTGGTGACCAACCCACAGACGGCGATACCACTTGGAAGGTCTATGAAAAACTCTTTCAAGTTCAAGTATACAATCAGGAGTTTCACTCCAAACATTACAACAAAATTGACAACACCGTTCATGGATTCGTTACAGGTACCGTCGTTCTCAATCTCTATCCACCAAGGCATGCCCCGCCAACACCTAAAAATAGCTCGATTGGCAGCTTCAAAACAAATGGTGGTTTT
The DNA here is from genome assembly GCA_937911635.1 of uncultured Pseudomonadota bacterium. Taxonomy (GTDB): domain Bacteria; phylum Myxococcota_A; class UBA796; order UBA796; family UBA796; genus CAJWHX01. The sequence continues at coordinate 728 of CALDQI010000178.1, forward strand.
TTTGGTGTTCCTGTTTCAATGAGACGTTTGGTTCTAGCATCTATGCTCACCCTCAACAATATTAATTTGGACGTGTTGTCGATTTTCAATTTGCACTTCTTTACGGTTTCCATTGTTGACTTACCATCCTCTGATGTTGACCTAGACACAGATAACGACGGTATCATGGATATCCGTGATAAGTGCAAGTTCAGGCCAGAAGACATCGATGGATTTGAAGATGAAGACGGATGCCCAGAGGCTGACAATGATCAAGATGGTGTTGCAGATGATTATGACAAATGTCCAAACATCAAAGGTACACAATCTGATGGGTGTCCTTCACCTAAAGAAATCAACGAGATCACTGAAAATATAGACATTGACAATGATGGAATTCCCAATGCATTGGATCAGTGTCCTGAGGAAGCGGAAACGTTCAACAATTACAATGATTATGATGGGTGTCCCGATAAGATTCCAGAAGCACTACAAAATCTCATTGGCATTCAAAAGGCCATTCAATTTGAAACCAATACCGCAGACCTAAAACCTGAAGCCATCCCAGAATTAAAAGAGATTACAGAGTTATTGCTTGAATACCCCACCACACAAATCATCGTGGAAGGACACACAGATAGAAAGGGAACAACCCAACACAATCAACGTCTATCGAACAAACGAGCAGAGGCAGTTCGAAGTTGGATTGTTGATCAGGGAGTTGGGAAAAGTCGTGTTCTCACCAAAGGGTACGGTTTCCGTGAACCCATCGCAAGCAACGAAACCGAACAGGGACGTGCCAGAAATAGACGTGTAGAAATCAACTGTCATCAGTGTGAAATCCCTGAAGAATCACCCCCTTCGACAGATGATACATCATATCCTGCTACAGGACCGGACAAAAAAGAATCTTTGGAGCTGACACCATCACAAGATTCAAATCAGATGGGAGAAGAATGACCAAAGAAGATATCTACAAAGGTGTAGACCCTCAGGTTACAGATTCGGCGAATTCGCTTCCTATTAAGACGGATCCCGATTTAAATGCCCCATCAAACACTCCCCCCGATATAATCATTGAACCGATGCCAACTTTGAGAGAGCAGTTGCAAAAGGTGGTAGCAGACTCACTCGTATGGATTCACAAATGGAAAGGGACACTCCAACAAACCATTACAATCAACGTCCAATATAGTCCCGTTCGATTCACAAGCAGTCTAACACCAGTTCAAATCTCATTTTCAGGGTGGGGATTTTGCATATACAACGGCAAAATCAAACACTTCCACAATTGTGATGTAGTCCTCAAAATTCCTGTCAATAAGCAAACACCCATCATCATTTTCGGATGGGGAAGTCTGTTTAAACATTCCTTGTTCATTGATTCATCTCTCCAAACGATTCCTAATTTTTCCGTGCGATCAGATGCTCACTATGCTCTTTCCAACTTGCCAACAGTCAAACTCAAGAGTCTCGACCTGACTATAAGACGCCCCTCCAAAACAATCAGTGTGCCTCCTTCACCTATTTTTAGGGTCAACAAAGACGTTATGGCAGAGGTTCATAGAGAACTAGAAAAATCGGAGGATAGGTGAATCAATACCCTTCGCCATCTAGAAAAAGAGCCCGATGGTACGATCGATTGGCTTGGTACTGTTGCAAGGTTGACTTTGCTCACATGGAACAGTCACCCAACGCAGATCGAATTATGTACCAAGGGTTGGGGTGGAGCAGTCTAGCAAGTGCCATCATTGCCTCTATATCCAGTGGATATGGACTATTCTTGATCACAGAACAACGAATGCTAGCACCATTAGGGATAGTCGTCGGACTTCTGATGATTTGGCTATTCCGATACTCCATAGCTCGAAAAGGAATCGGAGACGGGACTGCTGCGATCACACTTACAGAACTCTTGACTGCCATACCACAGTTGGGAATCATTCTATTTCTGGGAAGTCTACTTTCTCTTCCGATGGAATACGTGGTGTTAAAAAGTGAGGTTGACGTTGAAATATATACCCAACTTTCCAAACAGAAAGATACAATTAGAACAGAAACGCGAGAAGAGTTTACTGAAGAACAACAATCGATCCGACGCTCCATCACCAAATTGGAAGCGGATATTATACGACAGCAAACCAAACACGATCAGCTACTCTACGAACTATCCAAAATGAAAGAAGGCGTAGAGAATACTCCAAAACACTTGCAGACTCGCATATCAGCAGATGGCCCCTCATGGTATGATCAGATTGAGATTATAGATCGATTGGAAGAGCAAGTATCCATTTCAGAAGCACAAACTAAGAATGGCATTCAACGAATCCAGTACAAGATTAAAAGGGAAGAATCAAAGCAACGGGACCTCACAGCCAAAATTAATTCGCTCGTAGAATCTAAAATTTCTACATTGTCTGAACAACATGGATTTATAAATTCGTTACCCTATTTACGTCAAGTTGGTGGCCCTATTCGATTGTTTATCAAAGGACTACTATGTTCCATTTTGCTGAGTCCATTTATTTTCATGATGATGCTGGCCAAAAACACCTATTGGATATTCAAGACACAACCTCACTCTAACGAACCAGATATCAAAGGAGACTTTTTATAATGTCTTCTCAAAACCACTATACCCATATGGAGTCCTAATGAAAGAGAAACCACTATCAATTCACAAACCAGCAGGATGGTTTGAGTCATTTCTCTGGATGTGTGCTGGAGCAGACCGTGACATCCTTGAACAATGTCCCGATGCCGATCGCATCAAATATCAAGGTATCGGCGGAATTATTTTTGCGACGGGTATCCTCGCATTCATTTCTAGTTCCTATGCCTTTTGGACTGTTTTTTCGCCAAAAGATGGTTTAGCTCTAGAACCTGAAGTGTATAACAGTGCTGCTAATGTGGCGATGACCAGCTCAATATTTGGGGGGCTAGTATGGGGACTGGTCATCTTTAACATTGACCGTTTCATTGTATCGAGCACAGGATCTGGAGATGGGACATCCAGCATCAGTGCTAGCGAGTTTTTCCAGGCCTTACCTAGAATGTTGATGGCCGGACTGATTGGTCTGTGTCTATCTACACCACTTGAATTGCGTATTTTAAAACCAGAGATTGATACCTATCTACACCAGGAGCAACAGGAACTTCGACGAGATCTAGATGAAGAAACTGAACTGCGTTTTGCTGAAGAAGAAGAGAGAATGGATGATAAAATTATTCAACTAAAATCGGAAATCCAAAATCTCAAAGATATTCAAGAAAATCGTCGTTTAGAACTACAAGAGAAACGGAGAAATCTAGAATTGGAAGTCGAAGGAAAAACAGGGTCTGGAAAAGCGGGTCGAGGTCCTGCATACAGAGAAAAACTAGCAAACCTCAATTTAATTAGCGATGAGTTTGAAGTGTTTAAAAAAGAGAATTCCGAAGAAATCCAACTCAAAAATTCTGAGATTACGGAAACCAAGGAAAAGTTACTCGAAACTAGACAAAAAGAAAAGAATGAAAAAATTACGAATGAGCAACAAGCACATCAAATGGACGGTCTACTGGCGAGAATTAAAATTGCCCACGAACAGGGCGGAAAGATGCGCTGGGTTCTTACACTGCTTTTACTCTCCATTGAAATGGGTCCTATCTTCTTTAAGATGATGATCGCCAAGTCCACCTATGATTATCTCAAAGAACAAAAGATGGAGGCTGCCCTAGCCTCCAAAGGACTCTATTTCGATACGAAGCCAATTACTGACGGAGAAAAGCAAGGAGGTTTGTTCGGAATATTCGGAGGCTCACTCAAAGAAAAGAGATTCATTAAAAACCTCTATTTGGAAAGACAACAGAAGGAGATGGATGAACAACTCAACCTTGAGATGGCACTAACAAGGAAGGTCCATGCTGAATATCAACGCAGAATGGAAGCGGATATTGAAGCCAACTTGGATGACTATATTAAGGACAATGTATGAATCTATGGTGGTGGGCCGGATTTTCGAAGGACGTCCTAAAGCACGTACATTCTAGAACAAGTGTGCGTGTCTTTCTTGATCAATTGGCACAATCCTTTGTCTTCCTATGGTTGTTTATCGTGAGTGGGTCTTTTGGATTCTTTATCATCGCCACCCATAATTTTTTCATTGCATTATTTGGAAGTCTCGTATTTGGCTTTGTTCAGTGGAATGTGATTCGATTAACCAACGCAAGCATCTACATCGCTCCCCATGAATACGATGCACATTTAAGAGCAATGGCGGAATACCAAATCAAAAAGATACAATGGGATACACTCACCAAAGAAGAACAGAAGAAGAAACGTGCTCCCAAAGAAATTGTATTGCGCACACCGTCCTTTTTTAAGCCCACGCTATTTTTCATGACCCTCAGTATCTTGAGTGGTATGGTATGGGGTATCGGTCTCAGTACAGAATATCTGGTCGAACTTAAGGACCCCAACAAGGTTGTCATTCAAGAAATTTTAACGCGGACACAATTGGCGACAGAAAACTCTTGGTTACAAATTGGTGGGTTTATAGGCATGCTCATCGCATGTGTCCCAAGTTTGATTCGTTGGATTAATTCCGATGTAATAAGCGACATGTACATTAATGTGGTGGCACATGACCACACACACGTGCTCAGCCTTCATAAACAACATACCGCCAGAATTCAACAACAGCTGCAGATACCTGCTTTTGCTACACAGTTTTTAGACCCTCCATTCAATCAATTACCTAAAATTATGGGATGGATTGATGCCGAACACTGTTGTCCAGTCATCGTTCCCAAATGGGAGGTAGAAGAGGAAAAGGAAACGGAAGAGGATGCAGAACACCCAATCGAAGACCCCATCTAGATACTCCGAGATCTAATCCAACTCGTCCCCATCATCCACAATCAACTGTCCCTTAAACGGACTGGAATTCCGCACGAAGAAAACATTGTCCAATCCCGCAGCAAGCGTGTCGTACCATTCTACAAAAGCATCCGCTTTATCGGGATCTGGCAATGACATTCCGAGCATCACCAAATCCGCAGTTCTAGAATGGGAGACAATAACCTCATTCAAGCTTTGACTGCGCTGTCGTATCAAGACTTCACATTGTGCTTGGATTCTGGTTTGCTGACAGATTTGACGCAGTGCATCCTCCCGTTCTTCGAAAAGAGCATCTTCATCCACTACAGTCTTGAGATGAATCTTAGCCGTACGCCAATGCTGCGAGAGACTGAGTAAGTGTGCCAACAGCAGCATCAAGTCTCCATTTTGGTAGGTTCCCGACCACCAAACGTCAATCCGTTCTCGCTTACCCTCCCATCCTTTGAGACGGGTGAAAACAAGGGACTTTTGCAAAGAATCCATAGCCAGCATCAAAGGAGCCACCTCCAAATCTGTCGACCAATCCATCATGATGGTATTGGATTGCATTCCGGCGATCCCATTTGCTTGTGCAACAGAGACATAGCCTTGCGTTTTTCGATCCACCACATCGAGTTCACAGAAGGCATCAATATCTTGGGATTGAAGGAAACTTTCCATTTTCTCAATGGTGTTTTTACGTTCTTCTACAGAGGGTAACGATGTCAAATCACTCTGTTGAAGCTGAACAACAGTGACAATGCCTCTTCCCACGGTCAAATCATTGGCCGCTTGCACTTTCCAGAGGCTCTCTTCGACACCCTCTGCAAATACAAGTAGGTTTGGTCGCCAGTTCCGGCTGTGCTCTTCCAACTTTTTGTGTGCTAGCAGCGCCCATCGCGCAATGGCCATCATCAATCCACCTCGCATATCTCCCCATGTACTAGAGAGGGTCACACGAGAAAGGTAGATGTAAATCCCCAATTCAATCAGAAATGCAGACACAGAAGCCAATGGATTGATCAACATCATCACTAGACAACAACCGGCTGCAGCCATCAAAGAGTACACCCATGAAATGTGAAATTTCGGACGGAACGACGGATTTCGGACCAAACTCTCTAGGGCTGAGACCACATTTATCATGCAATAAGTCGTCAAAAAGAACATCGTCACAACGGTGGCCACCGCATTCAAGTCTCCTAACAGCACCGCCAATAGAGCCACTCCACCGGAGATGTACATCGCAAACTTGGGTTCTCCATCTTCCAAACGCCCAACACGCTCTGGCAAAATACCATCATCAGCCAAAGCCTGTAAGGTTCTGGGGGCTGACAGAATGGACCCAATGGCACTGGATAAAATAGCGGCGAGCAATCCCGGTAAAATCAACATCGGAAACCGTGCCACGTCCATCCAAATGAGTGTGTTGGTCAGCATCGCATCCACATCTTTATAATGTGCGAGCGCCACAGGAATGATCAAATAGAGAACCATCCCGACAACTACAGCCCCTAAAGTACCGTATGGAATGGCCTTCTCTGGATCTTCCAAGTCTCCAGAGAGACTGAGTCCTGTCAAAATACCGGTAACTGCTGGAAAGAAGACGGCAAAAACATCCCAAAAACCATTTGCGTCTGGAGCAGCATAATTGGCTGAAGTAATTGCCAAGCCTGCATCCCAGTTGACCCCGAGCAATAAAGAGACAATCGACAACAGTACCAATCCAAAAATGAAGACTTGCGAACGCAACACCAATTCTGTCGCTTTCAAAGCAGAGACCGTGACCCCAACGATGAATACCCCCGCCAATAACTGAATCGGAGCCCCTGGAAAGATCATCGACAATCCTTCTGCGAGAGCGTAACAATACAATGTCAGAGAAATGGACTGAGACAAATAGAGCGGCAATCCAATCGCACCGCCCATTGAAATACCGAGCGATCGACTAATAAGGAAGTACGCTCCACCCACTCCTACGCGCTGAGATGTCGCAAGTGAGGATACTGACAACGCCGTAATCAGCGTAATGGCATTTGCCAAACCGACAATCGCCATCGTCCCCCAAATACCAGCATTTCCAACCACCCATCCGAATCTGAGGTACATGATGGCACCCAAGATGGTCAGAATGGACGGAATGAACACCCCTAGAAGCGTTCCGTACTTTTTCACTTCTTGCTGATCAGCACTCATGCATTACACTCCGCTGATGGGAGACCAAGACGCATTGCGAATAAAGGTCATGTTTAAATACTCTCGTTCAATCAACTTCGCCGTATCTTCAGCTGAACGAAACTCTTCCCACGGAACGCGAATTACAGGAATGGTCTTTCCAATCGACTCGATGAATACTTCATACTCTTGGTACAGCATCTCAAGATAGTCCATTGTAATTCCGCTCTCTACATCACGCGAACGCATCTGAATCCGCTGAAACGAAGTCTCGGGCTGAATATCCAAATAAATGATGATGTTGGGTCTGCACATAAAATTAGACATGTGCTTAAATAAAGACAAATAGGTCTGATAGTCTCTCTCGTCTAACAATCCGAGATTGAGCAACGTCTTTGCAAAGATGGCATCTTCATAAATGGTACGGTCTTGAACAGCACCGCCTCCATTCCAAATGATCTCTTGATGCTGCTGAAAACGACGATTGAGCAGGTAAATCTGCATAGAGAAGGCATATTTTGCAGTATCTGCATAGAAATCTGCCAAATACTCGTTGTCTTGCACAGGTTCATAATATACAGGAAGTCCAGTCAGCTCACCCAACGCAGTTGCCAGAGTCGATTTTCCAGCACCAATTAATCCAGCAATACCAATAAACAGATCTTGCAATTGCGGTTTTTGTTCACTCATCTTCTCTCCAAACACTCTGTGGTGGATTATCAATGGTGATCTTTATTCTGTTTGAGGGTATTTTTCACCTTTTAGACTTTGAAGCTGAGAGAGTACTCGGTCTTCAGACAACATCGAGACATCTATCGTCGCTAGTATTCTAGGCTTGTGACGGATTTTATGCTTGGCATACAACCGATCGTAATACCCCAACACCTTTGACACCACACCTGATCGATTGTCATTGTACAAGTCTTTCAACGCATCCTTGTAGGCTTCAGGACCCAATCGTTTACGAATGGCATGTAGCGCTCGCTCAAGTTCTGCAATAGACGCACCGCTATACTCATGGGTCAACCGTTCAATGCGCTGAGAGACGTCTCTCTCTACATAGATCCGGTTGGCGTGTTCCATAGTGGACCAGATCGCTTCCGGAATCTGACACGTGCCGATACGCCGACTTTCTGACTCCATCCAAATTGGACTTCTTGGACCAATATTCCAGAGTATGACGGCCAGTGTATTCTCAAAGTGACCTTGAGTGGGTGCATTGCATTCACCGATCGCACCAAATGCCGACCCCTTGTGGTGAGCCAACCCTTCCAAGTCAATCACACTCTCTCCAGACTCTTGAAGGGTGTGCAAATACTCTGTTTTACCGACACCAGTACTCCCTGCCAGCAACAGAAACTCTCTCGGTTCCTTCAAAGTGTTGGTCACCCACACTCGAAAAGACTTATACCCACCGTCCAGTCGATACACTGTTAAACCAAGTTGAGTCCAAAGCCATGCCATAGATTGAG
>CALDQI010000179.1:0-9211 GCA_937911635.1 uncultured Pseudomonadota bacterium
TTCGGTAAGGCTCCCCACCAACACCTCTAGTCACGAGATCATCGATCAACACTCCAATGTAAGCTTCGTGTCTACCCAGAATAAATGGTTCGTCAAACGCCGCAGAGGCTCCGGCTATTAATCCTTGAGCGGCAGCCTCTTCGTAGCCACTTGTTCCATTGATTTGACCCGCCAAGTACAGTCCTCGAATGTGTTTGTGCTCCATACTGTGGTATAAATCAAGTGGATTGGCATAATCATACTCCACCGCGTATCCATATTGAATTACGCGAACATTCTCGAGTCCAGGAATGGTTCGAAGCATCGCATCTTGAGCCTCTTCTGGAAGTGAAGTAGAGAGTCCATTGATGTAGACTCGTTTGGTATTGAGACCCTCGGGTTCTAAGAAAAGTAAGTGTCGCGGTCTATCGACGAAACGGACAATCTTATCTTCAATAGAAGGGCAATATCGAGGTCCCTTACCGGTAATTTGTCCACCATACATTGCCGACTTGTGTAGATTGTCCCGGATGACTTGATGTGTCTTTTCATTGGTGTATGCAATGTGACAATCGACTTGTCTCAAGCTGTTTTCTTGTGGTTCAAACGAAAAACGACCCTCCATAACCTCTTCTTGTACTTCGGTCTTGCTCCAGTCAATACTCTCGGAATCCAATCGAGGACATGTACCCGTTTTAAGACGTCCCAGACGCAATCCTAGCTCGAGAAGATTGGAGGCCAACCGCTTGGCGGCAGATTCACCCACGCGTCCGCCACTGACCTTTGTATGACCTTTGTGTAGGATGCCAGACAGAAACGTTCCAGTGGTTAGTATGACCTTGTTGCATTCAAATTCTTGACCATCTGCCATGATGATTCCAGTCACGTGTCCACTGCTCGTTTTGAGTTCAGCAGTTTCGCCCTCATAAAAGACAATATTGGGATGGTGTAAAATTTCTTTCTGCATCTCTCGTGGGTAGATATCAATATCCACTTGGACACGGGAAGACTGCACCGCCAATCCTTTACGAGTATTGAGTCGTCGAAACTGAATGGAAGAACGATCGGCAATCTTGGCCATAATTCCGCCCAATGCATCAATTTCACGAACCAAGTTGCCTTTGGCCAATCCTCCGACGGCAGGATTGCATGAGAGTCGTCCGATGTGTTCTTTTTTAAGGGATACCAATAACGTTCGTTTTCCTAGTCCCGCGGTCGTCCAGGCTGCCTCACAACCTGCATGACCACCACCAATCACAATAATATCAAATGTGTTCGACATGATTTTACCCGCGCTTTATTCTGGATTGTACTTTCAGTTTGAGGTTGCAACAGAATATTCAATACCAAAATTTCCAAAAGTTTGGATGAACCCTATACCAGATGCATCTTTGCTAGAATTTATCATACTGTTGACGAGTTCCCAACCATGCATGTGCTAAGATCAGTGTCATGTGTGTGAAAAGACGATGAACAATCCTGTAGATTCCGATTCTAAAGATGGTATCAATCTGATTCATTGGGGTGCGATGCTGTGTTGGATCTTGCTCATTTTTGGACTGGGCAACAAACCGGTACATTTGGATGAAGCCAATTTTCTAGCGATGACCCAAGGAGAATTTTGGCGCCCACATTTGATTCAGATCAATTGGGAGGGTGTGGAACAATCTGCCTTTGATGTTTTGTCCAATCCTCCGGGGATGGTCTGGTTCCTTTGGCCTGTGAAGGATCTTTCTGTCATATGGATGCGTGTATGGGTTCTGCCATGGAGTTTTCTTGCGCTGTGGGGATTGTGGAAATGTATTGAACACATAGGAGGTTCACAGCACAAAATATGGTTGATGCTGTGTAGTCCCATTTTTGTTTTGAGTCACAATTCATTGATGCCAGAGATGCCTTTGTTTGCTTGTATTGTGATGGGGTGGCAAGGTATTTTTCGTGGACAAAATAGAACTTTATGGGCGCTAATCTTAGGGACTTCGGCCATCTTTAGATACAGTGGACTAACGATGATCCCTTTGTTAACAGCATGGGTGGTGCTGAATAAGCCGTCTAAAGGCTGGAGGTTGATTGTCGCAGTCAGTCTTCCAACAATATTGCTTTGTATACATGATGTTTGGGCGTATGGAGAGTGGCATTTTTTGCACATGATCGCCTTTCAGCAAGAACAGCAATCTTGGACATCTTTCGTGCATAAGCTCTGTGCCTTGTCTAGTATGTTGGTATTGGGATGCGGTGTGGTACCTAGGTTGAGAAGAGATCATAGGTGGGCATGGCCGTTGCTGACGGCATGTATTCTCTTGACAGTGACACTTTCATATGGGTTTGCTTTGGACATGAGTCTTTTGGCTTGGCTATCGGTTCCATTGGGTTTCTTTGTGGTGGCGAGATTTGTTCAGGAAGCGATTGATGCTAAGAGATTCTGGGTCGTGTGCTGGTTGATGGGTGGATTATTTTTTCTTCTGAGTTTGCGATTTGCAGCGACTCGATATTGGCTTCCATTTGTAGGACCCTATTGGCTCTGGATGCACGAAGATAAATGGCTGAAGTACTGGACTCTTATAATGGCTATTGTATCGATACATTTGGCTTGGGATGATGCTCAGCTAGCGAAGAGCCAGCATCATTTGGCACGCAAGGTTGTTCAGATTTGTAAAGAGCAATACGGGGATGAGACGGGATACTTTGCAGGTCATTGGGGTTGGCAGTATGCTTTGGAAGAAGTGGGATGGTCTTCTGTTGAGAATGATTCAACAATACCGAACAATGTTTGCTTTTCTTATTCAGAGGCTTCCTGGCCTCAAGAAATAGATAATATATGCTTTGAAGATGTTGTTAGATTTGAATTTGATTATGATCATTTTGGACTTCCGATTCGCGTTCATACCGCTGAAGGTCAAGCCAATTATCATTCGTATATGATTTCCAATAGACCACCACTTTCAACCATGACCCCATTCGGTTGGGGTACAGATGATTGGGATCAAGTGGAATTGCGTCGTTCTTGTCTACGTTGATACCGTACGTATTCTGTACCACACCCCACCAAGCAGAACGTGTGATGAATGATCAGCCAAAACCAACCACGACCTCCGAGTTGTGATCCAAATAAGATTGTCACGATGATCGCGATTAAGAGCCATGTAGTCGCCAATATGGCTTGAATATCGATGGACTTCATACATTTTCCCCCATGGAATTGTATCATAGATTACCAAGCCCTGATACAATCAGATATTATGACCTTGTTGTGAGGTGAACAATAGAGTCTGTAGAGCTATCCCATTGGCGCACGGTCATCATTCGAGAAAGAGATGTTGGAAGACGTATTGATGCATATTTGGCCAAGCGCTTTCCTTCTTATTCTCGTACTCGAATCGTTCGATACATTCGGGAAGGACAGGTGGTCAGCGAGAGTAGAAAACTGAAACCAGCAACGTTACTTCAGATGGGAGAGCGTTTGCGGTTGTATGTTCCTGGTTTGGTTCCTACAACACCTCCCCCTCCGTTGCCTGAGGTATTGTATGAAGATGACCGGATTATTGTAGCCAATAAACCAACAGGGATGTTGGTTCATCCAGCGGGACATAAATTTGTATGGGCTTTGATAGGATTGTTTAAAACTGCGAGACCGGAGGGCAGATTAGACTTAGTGCATCGAATTGATAGAGAAACCAGTGGGGCGATTATTCTAACAAAGGATAAAGAAGCCAATGCCTTTTTAAAGACAAAGCTTGCCAATAGAGAAGTCCAAAAAACCTATCATGCAATTGTGAACGGTGCACCGGATTGGAATGTGAAAGATATAAACGCTCCTATCGGCATTGATGAGGATTCAGAGGTACGGCTTAGACGGTGCGTTGTGGATGGTGGCCAATACAGTCATACCACTGCAACTGTCCTGCAGCGAATGAAAGAACACACTCTTGTTGAGTGTGCCTTACATACAGGTCGAACCCATCAGATTCGAGTACATATGGAACATGTGGGCTACCCTTTGTTGGGGGATAAGCTATATGGCAACCCAGATTGGGTATTTTTAGATTACTTAGAACATCGTGAAACTGAGCGCATGCGAGAACATGTTCGTTTCCCACGACATTGTTTGCATGCTGCAATCATTCGATTCCCGCATCCAGATGGCGGATTTAAGAAAATCAGAGCCCCCTTACCGATGGATATGCAATCGATAGTAGATGGTGAAGAACCTATTTGGAAAAAACCCGAACAGTAGTCGTATTTTTATTTTAACTCGAAAAAACTTCGATAAATCAGGTCTGAACGCTCTCTCAATATATCCTCAAAGCATATCTTTGTATTATGACGTCTATATCTAAACCAAGCTATCAACAATCGTGTGTGCAAGTACGACTGCAATTCAAGAGCGATAGTTGTTGGAACTGGCAAGATAAAGTTTGCACTCCAATGTGATGTGTCACCTGTCATATGAATGATCTTTGCAATAAAGCACTCTGCTTGAATGCTATCTAGATTGTCAATAGTGCTTGGAATGTATTGTTGTCCGATTGGGAGCATAGGTTCTGCTGTGGTTCCGATTCTTTTCCAGAGCATCGTTGGCGTTCTGTGGTGTGCCGTAAGAGATCGATGCAATGGTTCACGCAATCTAGGTTGCTGTTCCGCCATCTTGTATAGCGGGCAATGACTGTGCTTTAGCAACGGTAGTGTCGCGGCAATAGCACTTCCAAGAGTCCATAGGTCAACCCTATTTTGTCCATTCCATAATAATTCATCCATAAATAGACCGATGTGTGGAACATAGTCTTCACAGATATTGCTCATGAGCTCCAATGACAAAAGTGTTTGGGCTTGTACAGGAGCGCAATTCTCTATCCAAGGTGTTGTAGGAATTCCACAAAGACCAGCCCATTGCGTCCATTCCTCTAAGGAAAACTCCCCTAAGGTGATCGCTCGTTTATAGAGCCTGAAGAAGGTTGCATCATGCCTTGCTATAGGATCGTTACTCGGTGATTGTAGTACACCGAAGTCACCACTCATGGGCTCTAGCACATTTAATGTTGGCCATGCGGTTCTCATTGGAACATGCAGAGCTAAGTGTCTCGAACGGCCCATCTTTAATTTTTAGCGTAGTTGGCCAACGCTCGGCGATGTGCTTCGGCAATATCCTCAACCAAACTTTGTGGTTCCAATACAGTTACATCTGCACCAAACCCTAGTATCCATTGTTTAAGTTCATAAGCAAGACCAACTTTTAAAGTAAGAACAACTTCGCTTCGTGGGGCAGGTTCAAGGATTTGTGAATGATGCCACCGACGTTCTTGAATGTATGGAGTTGCATGCTTAGAAAAGCGCATTTTTACAGTCTGGGCATCACTACCTTTGATGATACCAAATGAATCTTTTACGATATCTTGAGGCTTGTAATCAATCGGAATATCAAAATGATTGTGTCTGTCTCGTTTAAATTTGTGGAAACGTTCTACAGCAAAGGTTTTGATTTGTTGGGCTTCTGTATCCCAGGCAAATAGATACAGTCCCTGACGGAATGTCACTAGAGTAAATGGATGTAGATTATATGTTTTTACGCGAGCACCGATCTTGGCATAAAAGGCTTCTGCAGGATTTTGATGCAGTAGACAGGTAATAATATCGTCAATGATCTCACTTTGATCAGTATGATCCTTAGTGTGCTCTGCAATATTCATAAACTTGCGATCCATGTCTCGTGTGAGGTGTTGTTGATTCCCCCCAACGTTGATGCTGCTCAGTTTGTCTAAGGCTTCATCAAAATCTTCCGAAAAATTTGTTCCTTCTAAAAAGGTGAACATATTTCTTCCAAATCGGATTGATATCCATTCTAGAAGCGTGATTTGAATACCTTCCCGTTGGAAACCTGCATCCACTGTAAAGCAAAGTTCAGAGCTTTTACTTGTGTTTACATCATCGAGAATCGGAACACTTTGTTTTTTAACAGGAACGCCAATTTCTCGGAGATCAGTCATATACCGCCGAAGACTTCGTTCATTGAGATCAAAATCGTGTAGCAGCTCAGATGCTCGAGCCCCTTCAGGGCGTTGTAAGCGTTGCAAAATACGGATCAGTTTTTGTCCTTTGTTGAGTTCATTTTCCGAAATGATTTGCATTGTTGATCACCATCATAGTTCTAATTGTTTGATGACTTTATTGTACACTGGTGGACAAAAAATGTCCACTCGTTTTTTTATTTTTGTACGGGTGTTTAGAAATGTGTTACAATACAGATGTTCAGTAAATGTTTTTACATGTTGAGGTATTCAATGATTGAAGGTATTGCTTTTGCACTGATTATGAAGAAGGTTCAGATTGCATTAATTGCATTTGGAATTGTCGTCTCTGCGGTATTAAGTATATACAATCTGCCTTGGGATGGTGTAGAGTGGGAGGCTCTGTCTAGCACTATCCGAAAGCTGAAGTCGGTTGCGTTTAAAGTACCATGGATCAATAAATCGGTTGGTCCATCAGTCGATATAGAAAGTGTCAACTGCAATACGGTCATTAATTGACCAGTTTTTGAGGGGCTGATTTTGTGAATTTAAATTCACTGTAGCCCATCATTAAATCGTTCATTGAATGATGTTTGGCCAAACTAGTTTTGGGAAGAGTCGTCGGTTTGAGGGAATTTTGAGGGAAATTTGGAAAGACTGACGGCTCTTTTTATTTGATTGAGCGCTGGATAATTTTGCGCTATTCAACATCGTAGATGTGCTTGCATTTTCGTTATATTGGGGTTACTTGGCTTCACTCAACCATGGAGAAGAGATGAGTCTGTATAAGCCTGAATCAATAGAGTCGAAGTGGCAAGAATATTGGATGCACAATCGTAGTTTTGTTGCTGAACAAGAGTCTGATAAACCAAAGTATTATGTTCTGTGTATGTTTCCATATCCATCGGGTTCTGGTTTGCATGTAGGGCATCCATTGTCTTACACAGCTGTAGATATTGTTGCCCGCTATAAAAGGATGAAGGGATTTAATGTTCTCAATCCGATGGGATGGGATGCTTTTGGTCTACCGGCAGAGCGAGCAGCAGTTCGTGAAAATCGTCATCCTGCGGAGATCACCAAGGAAAATGTAGCCAACTTTAAGAATCAGCTGCTGAAACTTGGGTTCTCATTTGATTGGGAACGTGAAGTGAGTACCTCTTCGGAAAAGTATTATCACTGGACGCAGTGGATTTTTCTCAAACTTCATGAGAGGGGATTGGCATATCTGGCAGAAGTTCCTGTAAACTGGTGTCCAGCACAGGGTACGGTTCTTGCCAATGAGGAAGTCGTAGATGGAAAGTACGTAGAGACAGGGGATTTTGTTGAACGGAAGATGATGAAGCAGTGGATGCTGAAAATCACCGCTTATGCCCAGCGTCTCCTCGATGATTTGGATGGTCTAGATTGGCCCGTAGGTGTACTCGAGATGCAACGTCAGTGGATCGGCCGATCAGAAGGTGCAAGACTGAAGTTTAGTGTTGCCGATACAGATGCTGATTTTGAGGTGTATACGACGCGTCCGGACACACTCTTTGGTGCGACCTATTGTGTTCTTGCTCCGGAGCATCCTTTGGTACTGCAGCTTTGTACAGACGATAAAAGAGAACTCATCAATGACTATGTTGAGTCTGCTAAAAATCGGTCGGATTTGGAAAGACAAGTGGCCAGTGAAAAGGACAAAACAGGCGTCTTTACCGGAGCGTACGCTGTGAACCCTGTCAATGGAAAGCACATTCCAATTTGGGTGGCAGATTATGTGCTAATTTCTTATGGAACGGGTGCCATTATGGCGGTACCGGCACACGATGAGCGAGACCACGCTTTTGCCAGAAAGTTTGGTATTGATATTATTCCTGTCATTCAACCAGGTGAAGGGGCGGATGTCCAAGAGGAAGCCTGGACAGAAGATGGGGTTCTGATCAATTCTGGACGTTTCGATGGACTCAATGTTGGTGATGCAAAAACTCAAATCACAGCGTGGTTGGAAGAGGAAGGTATTGGCCAGCAAGAAGTCAATTTTAAACTGCGTGACTGGCTCTTTTCTCGGCAACGTTATTGGGGTGAACCATTTCCGATTGTGTATACCGAAGACGATGTACCTCATCCTGTGTCGACAGAAGAACTTCCCATTCGCCTACCGCATATTGAAGCGTATCGTCCAACGGCGGATGGTGAACCACCCCTTGCTCGAGCAGAGGAGTGGCGTAAAACCGAGTGGAATGGTCAGCCTGCCTTGCGAGAAACCAACACGATGCCTCAATGGGCTGGGTCATGTTGGTATTATCTACGCTATATGGATGCTGGAAATCCAGAGGCGCCATTTTCGCCGGGAGCAGTTCAATATTGGAAGAATGTGGACTTGTACATTGGTGGTGTAGAGCATGCTGTGTTGCACTTGTTGTACGCTCGTTTCTGGCACAAGGTGCTGTATGACTGTGGATTGGTACCAACCAAAGAACCGTTCCAGCAACTCTTTAATCAAGGGATGATTTTGGCGTATTCTTACCGAGATGCGCTGGGTAAGTACCATCATCCATCTGAAGTTGAACAACGGGGCGACCAATACTTTGTAATGGGAAGTGATACAGAGGTATTTAGCCAAGTCGAAAAGATGTCTAAATCCAAGCGGAATACCGTCGATCCATTGGAGATTGTAGACGATTTTGGAGCCGATACATTACGCATGTACGAACTCTTTATGGGCCCGCTTGAGCAAGTGAAACCTTGGCAAACCTCAGGATGTAAAGGGGTTCGAAACTTTCTAAATAAAACGTGGAGACTTTTCATCGGAGAAGACGAAGCGCTGCGTCCATTTGGTCAGGCTAGGGAAGAAGTGACTCGAGCTCTCCATGTTGCCATTAAAGAAACGACAGAAGGAATCGAAGGCTTGAAGTTCAACACACCAATCTCAAAGATGATGGAGTTTGTGAATGCCTGTAGCAACACAATGCCACCCAAAGAAGAAGTCTCGGCATTTGTTCGAATCTTGGCACCATATGCGCCACATATTGCTGAGGAGTTGTGGGAAAAACTTGGAAACTCTGACAGTCTGACATATGCGGAGTGGCCAAAGTGGGATGAAAAGGCGTTGGTTCGACAAACTGTGAACGTAGCCGTAAAGGTTTCTACAGCGAAAAGACCTGTAGCTGTCATACAATGTCCAGCAGATGCGAGTCAAGAAGCTGTCTTGGAGATGGCAAAGGCCCATCCCAAAGTGGCTGCGAAGCTTG
>CALDQI010000180.1:0-4568 GCA_937911635.1 uncultured Pseudomonadota bacterium
CGATGTGGATGGATCGCACATTCGTACATTGCTACTCACATTTTTCTTCCGTCAGATGTCAGAGTTGGTTCTTAACAACTACCTATACATAGCCCAGCCACCACTGTATCGAGTCAAGAAGGGTAAGAAGGCCAGATACATCAAAGATGAAAAAGCGCTGGAAGACTTTTTGATGGCTCAGTCGATCCATGATTGTGTAGTCACTCGACCCGATGGAAGTACCCTTGAAGGGGAATCCCTGAAAGCCGCCTTTGATCTTATTGAAAAGTATGAACGAAGATTGAAACTACTCGCCAGCCGTAGTAAGCCTGAGATTTGGGATCTATGGCTCAGTTCTGGTGGATACAACGCCGATCTGTCGACACCTGAAACGGCCGCTCCAGTCGTAGAACGATTTTTGAACGCGCTTGAACTCTCTTATCCACATATGCACATTATCGGTAAGGAAGTAACTAACGGAACGTTCCATTTACGCGTATTGCAGAGTGGCGAAGAGAAGGCAGTTCAACTACGTCCGCTCACAGAAGACAATGCCGAGATGATCAAAATCATTGAAACCTTGACCGAAGATTTGCCATTACCGAGCTCGGTATACGGAAAGTCTGTTCACGGTTGGAGCGCACTCTTTGCAACCAGTCTAGAACGTGCACGTAAAGGGTATGATATTCAGCGCTACAAAGGGCTGGGGGAAATGAATCCGGATCAACTCTGGGAGACTACAATGAATCCCGAAAATAGAACTTTAATGCAGGTTACAGTTGATGATCTGGGTCACACTGATCAGCTCTTCACCACGTTAATGGGTGATGCCGTACAGGCTCGGCGCGAGTTCATTCAAAGCAATGCATTGTCGGTCAAAAATCTGGATATTTGATTTTATGACTTGAAATCGACTTCAATACTGATTGAGAGATATACTATCTCGTGACAGGATTTGCATATGTGATACAGGAAAGATGTATGACACCATGTTTAATGATATGGTGCATGCATCTTGTTGAGGTTTCATGAAAATTCGAGATATTCTACACAGTCGACTGATTTTTGTGTCCGGAAAGGGTGGTGTTGGGAAAACATGTGTTTCTGCCGCACTTGGAAAATCGGCTGCCCAATCCGGTAAGAAAGTTTTGCTCGTTGAAGTCGACAATTTTCATGCATCATTCCCATCTATTTTTGATAGTCCCATCGGCTATGAGCCTCGTGAACTAGAATCCAATTTATATGGCTGCAATATTACTTGGATGAAGGCGCTTGAAGATTGGCTTGTCAATACGGTTCGGATCCGAACAATTGTCCAGCTTATTTTAAAGAATCGGGTTGCAATGCTCTTCTTGAATGCGACTCCTGGTGCCCGTGAGATTGTGATCTTGTCTAAGATAGCCGATTTACTGGAAGACTATGATCAAGTCATCGTTGATTTACCGGCAAGCGGTCATGCGCTGGGGATTTTACGTGTTCCTGGGACGGCCATGCAGCTGATGCGTTCTGGACCCATTTATGAAAGAGCCAAGCAGATTTTGCAGGTGTTTTCGAATCCGAGAGCGATGGTGTTGTTGTGCGCGCTGCCAGAAGAGATGGTTGTGAATGAAACGGTAGAGTTTGCAGACAAGATTCGAAAAGATGTACCGCAGTTTAAAACACTCGGTGTTTTACTCAACAGAGTATCCATTCCAAGCTTTAATCAGGATGAAACAACGTTGCTCAGTCGACTTTCAGAAGCAACGGATGATCAGAATTCTTTGGATGTTAAAAATGTAGTGGAAGCGGCTGTTTGGGATCAAGAACTTGAAGATGCCAGTATACGAGCGATAGAGCGACTCAACGCAGAACTGGGTTATGATGTTCTTTCATTGCCCAAATTGGGATTGTTGGGTGGATTTGGTGGTGGGACGCCAAAAGTTGTTCAGCAGATGACGACCATCTTCGCCAGAAAGTATCGTACGGAGAAGTCATGAGTGCCCCGTCTATTCAACATCTGTTGACAGAAAAGCGCCTACTAATTTGTGTGGGTGCCGGAGGCGTTGGTAAAACGTCGATGGCTGCAACCATGGGTGTACACGCTGCCATGATGGGGCGCAAGGTGTTGGTACTTACGATTGATCCAGCCAAGCGCTTGGCCAATTCTCTTGGATTGCATGAATTTGGAAATGAAGAAACTCCGATTGATTTGAGTCCTCTCGGGGAAACGGAAGGTGAACTATGGGCGATGATGCTCGATGGAAAACATGCTTTTCATGAGCTGATAGATAGAGTGGCCGAAGATGATGCCACAAAGCAAGCGATCTATGAGAACAATATCTACCAAAGCATTGCTGACACCATTGTGGGAAATCAAGAATACATGGCGACAGAAAAACTCTACGATGTGATTCATTTAGGGGGATATGACTTGGTGATCTTAGACACTCCTCCTGTCAAGAATGCACTCGATTTCTTAGAGTCTCCTGGTAGAATGGCGCAATTTGTTGATAAAAGAATCATGCAGTGGTTCTTGGCTGACGGAAAGGATCGTGGAATGCTAAGACGGTTGATTTCTGGAACGTCTTCGAAGATATTTGGATTGTTGGGTCACATCTTTGGTAAAGACTTTTTAGAGGATATTGCGGTATTCTTTCAACATTTCAAAGAATTGTATGAAGGATTTCAAGAAAGACATCAGGCTGTAGAAGCATTGTTTAGAGATTCTAAGACTGGATTTTTAATTGTATTGTCTCCAACGGAACCAGCAGTAGAAGTCGCCAAGTTCTTTGTGGAACAGCTAAAAATACGTAGAATGCCTCTATTGGGAGTCATTGCGAATCAATGTCACCGGTCCACTCCTCGTTCTGAACAGAGCAGCGCCAATCTTCAACAGCTGTGTCAATCAAACAGTGCAGATTTGGCATCGGACACTGTGAATCGAATGATGGCTAGAATGAGAAGTGCACACAATCGGTTGCTCATGCTGCAAACGTACGAGCAAGAGCTCGTCTCGTCGGTTCAACAAGGTCTCACATCATCGCAAGGCTTGCATCAAGTGCCAAAAATTAAAGGTGAAGTGCATGATTTACCAGCGCTATTCAAGGTGGGGCAATTTTTGATGGAGGAATCGTGAACCGAGTGTACAGCCTCTTGCTGGGTGTGGTGTTGATGGTACCAACCGACTCTGAGGCGACGCGAGTGGCACTTGAGCCTCAAAATCGCATATATGCAGGCGCAGTACAAAGCGATGGAGGACTTGGCGGGACGGTCTCTGTAGAGTCAAGATTGACACAGCTTATCACCATCAATATTGGTGGATTTGTCAGTACTCCTATACAGTATGGTGATGAAGAGAGCAGAGATGAGCAAGACTGGGTGAGGCTCAATCATGGTTTGTGGGCGACACCCGGATGGCGGATTCCCCATCGATATGGCAATGGGAAAATGAACTGGGATCTTGTGGGTCGAGCAGGGTTCGGGTGCGTTTTTACAACGGATGCCTTTCGAACAGATCTGTATTTAATAGATCCAGCTGGATTGGTCGGTGTAGATGGATATTTACAGTACAAAGTTTCCGATAACAATACCGTAGGACTTCGTCTGAGTTCTAAGATGTTTGCATACCAGCCTAATCTTACACGTACACGTGTTGGATTACCGGTGCAGCGTCTTCAAAACGGAATAGAGTTCTTTTGGCAGCTGTAAAGAGTGTGTAGTGCATCGCTAAAACAAAAAGCCCATATTCGTTAAAATACAGGCTTTGAATCAAGTGAATACCCAGTGTTGTTAGAGGGCACCTGCTGCTTTGGACATCAATCCTTGAAGACGCTTTGCGAATCCTTGTGGGTCTTTCAACTGCCCTTCAGCGATCGTTGCGTGATCTAGAAGTAGACGCGCAAATGGTTCGATGTCATCCGCCCCTTGTTCATTGAGTTTCGACAAGGTTTGAACCAGTGGGTGAGAGGGGTTGATTTCCAAGACTCTTTTTGCATCTGGCATCGCTTGACCCGGATTGAGTGCTTTCATGATATTTTGGAAGTTCGAACTCATACCACCATCCGAATCGACCAACACACTTGGTGAATCCGTGAGACGACTGGACAAACGAACCTCTGCAACATCATCTTCCAATAGTTCTCCGAGCCACTCTACCAAAGGCTGAGCCTTGTCTTTGGCTTCCTTAGTGTCTTCATCCTCCTCTTCATCAAACTCGCCTTGAGAGACATTTTTGATGGGGGTATCCTGATAATCTTGAACGGTCATGGTGACCCATTCATCAACAGCATCCGTGAGCAGCATCACTTCCCAATCACGCTTTTTGAATCCTTCTAAAATTGGAAGACTTCCAATTTGTTCGGGATTACTGGCGTTGCTGAGATACCAAAGAGAGTCTTGCCCTTCTTTGATGTCTTCTTTCATCTCTGCAAGAGAGCGTAGACCTCCATTACTGATGGTCGTTTTACATCGAAAGAGTTCAACCAACTTATCTTTGTTTTTTTGATCTTTCCTAAAAGTAGTTTTTTGATGATCAGCAATTATTTCGATAGAAAAGCCTAAAATAAACACAAATAAGCCTGCAAAAAATATATTATTTAAAATTATACCAT
>CALDQI010000181.1:0-1848 GCA_937911635.1 uncultured Pseudomonadota bacterium
CTTCGGCATTTTGGTGTGGTTCTTGTCGTGGTGAAGCGCCGGAACTTGAAGCGCTCTATCAAAAGTACAAAGACTCCAACTTTACAGTGATTACCTTGATCGGTAAAAATGCCGCAGATGAAGCCCCTTCTCAAGAAGATCTACAGGAATGGGCGTCCGACTATGGATTAAACCACCCTGTACTGGCAGACCCTGAATACAATGCCGTGGTCAATTATCTATGGGAGAACCCAACCTTTTCTGGTTCAATAGCACTTCCAAACATGCAATTGTTGTCTGGTGGTATGGTTGTTGAAATGTCCAATGTTCAAATATCTGAGTCGGACATGCTCCCATATCTTGAAACGGCAGAATAAATGTTTAATCATACTTAATCAAACTAGGAAAAATCATGCTTATGACATTGTTTGCACTCATTGCCTGCTCTGAAAAACCAACTGACACAGCCGAAGATGTAGAAGATACCAGTAGTGAATCGGATACCGAGCAATCAACCGACACAGGGGAGACAAGTTCTGGTGATACCGGACCATCTGAGGATACCCAAGATACCGATGACACTCAAGATACCGAAGATACTCAAGATACAAATGACACTCAGGATACAGATGATACTGAGGAGCCTGAACCAGATCCAAATCCGGTGTATATTGGTGGATACAATACCAATGTGTGTAATCCAAAAGCAGTGTCCACAGGCTTCGGCATTGGAGATGTGTCCGAAGACTTTACGTTGACAGATCAATTTGGGGAACAGGTGTCCTTGTCCGATTTTTGTGGAAATACCGTTTTGCTGGTTGCATCTGCATATTGGTGCGGAGCCTGTCGAAGTGAAGCCCCAGAGCTCGAGGCGTTGTATCAGCAGTATAAAAATGATGGGTTTACGGTGATTACTTTATTGGGTGAAAATTATCAAGGGCAAGCCCCATCGGTGAGTGAGTTGCAACAATGGGCTTTAGATTATGGTATCGATCATCCTGTACTTGCAGATGTCGGTTTTAATGTTACAGCCAGCTTTTTGTGGGCGGATACCAATTTCAACGGGCAATTTTACCTGCCGAATATGCAACTGTTGTCTCAGGGACAGATAGTTGAGGTTTCGAATGATCAATTGTACGAGTCACAGATCATTTCTTACATTCAGTAGTGGTGCATTAGACTCCAATCCATAGTAGGTCTTGGTAGTCGTCTTCAGTATGTTGCATATTGTTTTGTAAAGGTCGGTACGTCCTCACGATGGTCACCTCCATGTATCCCGATAAAATTGTCAATAGAATGTCTCTTTATTACAGGGTGAAACCTGCATATAAAGAGGTGTACAATTTTGGGAGATACACATGGATGGCAATCAACGACTTCGACAAAACATTCGCATGCTGGGTTCTTTGCTGGGTAACGTATTAGAGGCTCAAGGGGGACCATCGTTACTGCAAACGGTAGAACAAATCCGAATGTTGTCTAAATCAGCGCGACTCGGAAACAGTAAGGATTGGAAGGAACTGTCATCGATCTTATCCAGTCTAGATACGGAGAAGGCAATACCCATTTGTAGAGCATTTGCACTGTTTTTGGCTCTAGCGAACATTGCCGAGCAGCACCACCGTGTGCGTCGTCGTCGAGCGTACAACATGGAAGATAAACCTCAGAGAGGATCCATTCGAGCAGCCTTTCCATACTTGCTTGAACGGGGTACTTCAAAAGAGAAACTCCACAAGACGGTTTCTGATTTACAGATTGATTTGGTGTTGACGGCTCACCCTACCGAAGTGAACCGTCGTACACTCCTACAAAAGCACAATGAAGTTGCTCGATTGCTCTCCGACTTGGACTATGCGACTCCAAATGAGG
>CALDQI010000182.1:0-6699 GCA_937911635.1 uncultured Pseudomonadota bacterium
TTCCTTCAAGCAACAGATACACTCCATTAGACGGAGACCCCTGCTGAATGATCGCGTCTCCAGACTGATATGATTCCAACCGAATGATTGCAGACAAGGCATTCAGTCCACGATCATCCAACGCGTTAAACAGAGGCAAACGCTTGAGGGCTCCGTTCAAATTTTCTCGTGTCATTGCGGTCATGACTGCCCTCCTCTATTGTCTTGAACAAAAAGCGTGTCCAAGCGCCCATCCAACTGACGCAATCGCTCACAAGACTTTCGAATGGCCCACTGTAATAGACGATGAATCGCAGGATGTCCTTGCTTGACCATCATCGTAAAACTGGTGCCAGGGATTCTCAAAATCACAGAATCTTCAGTTGTTATTGTTGTAGCCGATCTATCTGTTGCCTCCAACACACCCATTTCACCAAAGACATCTCCCTTTTGAATGGTTCCGACAACATTGTCTGCTCCTGCCAAATCGCGAACCGACACATTTAAAGCACCTTTGAACAATACAAAGATACTGGTCGAAGATTCTCCTTGCTCAAAGACAAATCTTCCTTTTGGCAAAACCAAAATATCACAGTGACTCGCTAGTTCTTCCGCCTCTGTCTTGGACAATCCCACAAAGACGGGATTTTCCAAAATGCTTTCTGCAATTGTACTTACACCAACCATTTTGTCCTCTTTACACTGCTCTTCGACAATCTGACACAAATATTAACATGCCTTTAACGTATCACATTTGGAACGACATGAACACATGATCAATGGAAGACATCTTGCCTTTCATGGTTTCGTGTGCTAGGTAGACGAACCATTTTTAACATTTTGTATCCAACGTACGTCGATACAAAGGACTCCATTTTGAGGTCTATTATGTGCACATTGCTAATGATGTTGTCGTTGTCCACTGCAGAAGCTGTTGAAGTTTTCTGGGATGGTCACTATCGAACACAGGCTCATTATTACAAGTCTCTTTCTCTCTCCTCAAGAAATGACAATGCCATCGATCGTTTACAAAGTGTGCAACATTGGGGAAGCGTCAAACCATCATGGATCTTGACTCCAAATGTACGCCTGCACAGTCAGTTAGACATGCTCTACTTCCAACCTTTTGGTGCAGAATCCTTCGCCTATCAGGATCCCGCTTGGTCTAATTCGGGGCTTGATTTTGCTGACTCCCTTCGCCCAACGACCGCCGGAGAGACTGGACTCAGCAACTTAATGGTCTCGAGACTATATGCGGAAGTGGTCAGTGACATTGGGATTGTTCGTTTTGGTCGCATGCCAATCCACTGGGGATCTGGAATGATTTTCAATGCTGGTGACCTACCAACACAATTTGTTGGGGAAACAGCCGATCGAATTCAATACAGCAATCAATTCGACTCTGTATTTTTACTCGGTGCTATCGAAGTGAGAGACGAAGGGTTCAGCTCTTTGGCAGATGAGTCTGTAGCGGGAACGCTAAGTCTGTACTACAAGGACGAACGGATTCAGGGTGGACTCTACAACGTATACGCGAATCAACGATCTGAAGACACCAGTTTTAACCAGTTCACAATCGATGGATTTCTCGGAGCAGATATGGGGGCCTTGAAAACGGAACTGGAATTGGCAGTACAGTTTGGTTCTGGAGATCTTATCGGTGGACTAGACGAAGTCAAACAGCTAGCATTCGGTGGAATTCTCGATGCTGAATTGGGAATGGATGGACTCGGTGTCGGACTGAACCTAGGATATGCCAGTGGAGACTCCGATCTGGATGACAAAGAGTTTAAACAGTTTACCTTTGATCGAAATTATGACATCTCACTGATGCTGTTTGATCAGATTATGCCAACGCTTGCTCCAACCGTATCCAGCACTGCCAACCAAGGCTTGGAATATGGTGCCGCTCGCGTCGGTAACGGGATTGCCAATGCACTCTACGCACAGCCCCGTGTCAGTTACAAGGTCAGTGACTCCTTTACCCCCGAGGTGAGGGTTCTATTTGCTCGTACAGCACAATTACCTGAAACTGAAGCCGGCAACACAAACTATGGTGTGGAAGTCAACGCCAACCTCAACTATATGCCCCTTGAAAAATTTCATTTGCGGGCTCAAATGGGGTATCTCTTCTTGGGCAGTTATCTGACCAATTACTCAGATGAAGAGTTGGGCGGTGGGTTTGACGAGAATCCATATGGTACTGAATTGAACGCCATCGTGTACTTCTAAGGTTTGAGACGCTGCAGTATTCACTTCCAACGGAGATAACGAATGTCCACTACTCTAAAGGGTGTCTTTACCGCTTTGGTCACTCCCTTCAAATCAGCCGAACAGGACTTTGTGGTTGACTATGATGCCTTTCGCGTCTTGTGTAAACGACAACTCGATAGTGGTGTACAAGGTCTTGTTCCATGCGGTACAACTGGTGAAACCCCAACACTCAGCAATGAAGAATGGGTACGCGTCATCAGCATTGCTGTTGAAGAAGCCAAAGGTCGTGTCTCAGTCATCGCTGGATGCGGAACCAACAACACACGCACCACAGTTGAGAATGTCCGCCGGGCCAAAGAACTGGGTGCCGATGCAGCACTGGTGGTCTTCCCGTATTACAACAAGCCAAATCGTGCTGGTCATCTCGCACATGTTCAGGCTGTATGCGAGGTAGGTCTTCCGGTAGTTTTGTATCATGTACCGGGAAGAACAGGTCAGCGTCTGTCTGCAGATCTGCTCGAAGAGCTTTGTAGGCTCCCTGGTGTAATCGGTCTCAAAGAAGCCACCGGAGATGTGACACTTGGACTCGAGCTGTGCAATCGACTGTCCGATACCAATGTGGCGCTATTGTCCGGAGACGATTTTACCTTTGCCACCTTGATGACTCACGGATTTCACGGTGTCATCAGCGTATTGTCCAACCCAGCACCGGCGCACACTGTTGCGTGGGCAACCGCAGCCTCCACTGGGTCTGCTGATTTATCAACGTACAGAACGGAACTTCTGCCAGTGGTGGACTTCCTCTTCCACCAAAGCAATCCGCTGCCTTGTAAAGCATTGATGGCGGATATGGGATTGCTAGAATCGCATGCTCGATTGCCGTTAATGGCCCTAGAGGATGATTCCTATATCCTTCCAATCAATTGGAGGAGACTCCGATGACCGCCTCCTGCAGAATTGCAGTCCACGGGCACACAGGAAAACTCGGTTCTTTGATTGTTCAACACGCTGAGTGCATCCCCATCCCTAGAAACGCACCGGTACACGAATGTGACCTCGTCATTGATGTCAGCAGTGCCGATGGCTTACGTGGTTTGCTTCCGAGACTCTCGGGACAAGCATTGTTAATTGGAACAACTGGCGACTTGCCTTGGGCTGATTTAGAGTCCTATGCTCAGAAGGCTCCTGTAGCGGTCGTACCCAACTTCAGTGTCGGCGTACCCGTTCTACTGAAGCTCATCGATACCGCTTTGAGAATGCTACCTTCTGGCTGGGATATCGAAGTAATCGAAGCCCATCACAACCAAAAGAAGGATTCTCCAAGTGGGACAGCCAAGCGCTTGGTCAAGGCAGTTGAGGAACATGGCTATCAAAACATACCGGCTCACGCATTGCGCGTTGGAGATACCTTTGGAGAGCACACCGTTTGGATGTGCGGACCGGGGGAACGGATTGAACTCAAACATGTCGCCACAAAGAGAGAAGTCTTTGCGATTGGAGCTCATCGATGGGCACAGTGGCTGTGCAAGCAGCCTCCAGGGTTGATTCGAGCCTGAACTCAATCGAGCATTGAATACCCGTAAATAAATTGTCAACATGAAGGCGTTTTTCTGTCCTGTGAGAGCAAATGAATTAGTCTATACACACTAGGCTGTAACCATCGAGATTTTTTCATGACACAAATTTGTACTCAGTGCCAAAACGACGTCCCCGACTATGCGAAAACTTGCAAGTATTGCTTTCAAGACTTAACCAGTCCACCGGCTCGGAAGTTTCCAATCGGACTAGCCATCGGGATCTTTATTGTGAGTCTACTTGCCATGTTTGGGACAGAACATTTGGCGTCCTCACAGGTCATCAAACGGTACAATCTGTTTCCAGAATCTCAATCCCTACTCATCGTTTCCTCAAGTCGAGAAGGCATCAGCAGCGATCGAATCCCATTCTCACAGATCGAGCATTTGGAACACATTCAAGGTGGAGAATCGCACACCTTTGAGATCGTTGCCGTGACCAAAACAGGAGATCGAATCCTGCTTCAAGGAGATGACAAATCGTTGACGCGACAGGTCAAAGACATGGCTGACAAAACAGACTTGATCGTCAAGCAAGTCAACAATCAAAAGGGTATCTAACCTGCATGTTCGAGCAAGCATGGCGCCTCTTTCGAACCGATATCGCCTTGGACATTGGCTCTGCTAGAACGAGAGTCTGGGTTCAAGATCAAGGGTTGTCGTACGATGAGCCGACACTTGTTATTACAGAAAAGCAAGGAAAGACAGCACAAGTTGTCGCGATGGGAAATGCCGCCAAGCAATATGTCGGTCGAACTCCGCCCAGTATGACAATCCATCGTCCTGTTGTGCAATCCATCTGTGCTCAGCCAACCATTTTGGAGAGCCTGATTCGACATGCGATCCAACAGGCCTGCGGGGGATCATCTTTTTTGCGTCCCAAGATCCTCCTCACCATGCCCCACGGCTTGTCTGCTACAGAACGTAAAACGTACATCGACATTTTGTATCGAGTGGGCAGTCGAGAGTCTGTTTTTGTGGACAATCTACTCTGTGCAGGGCTGGGTTCCAAACTACCGATCAACGAACCCATCGGATCGATACTGCTTCATATTGGCCATGGAAGCTCTCAGATCGGGGTCATGACGTTGTCGGGAATTTCTGCCTCGAAACGGTCGCCCATCGGTGGCTATAGTATCGACCAATCGATTGTACAGCATCTACGAACGTCTAGATCTCTTGAAATTGGGGTTCACCTAGCATCAGAAATGAAAGAGTCTATTGGAACAGCGGAATCCAATGGACAATTTCGAACCTTTCAAAGCGCAGCAAAAAACATCGACTCCGGCCAGTTTCATCAAGTCGAATTTAGCAACGAAAACATCTTACCTGGAATTCAGCAACCATTGCTTAAACTCGTAGAAACCGTAAAAAAAACCGTCTCCACCATCTCGCCAGAAATGTGTGCCGACATCATCCAAAATGGTTTGATGCTATCCGGAGGCGTTGCCCAGCTAACAAACATCGATGACTTTCTATCGTTTCATCTTCGGTTGCCCGTATTCATTTCAGATCAACCACATTTAAGTCCATTAAGAGGAGCTGGTGAGTTATTGAACACACCGGATCTACTTGATTGGCTGGGAGAAGAGCGTGGATAGTACTATCCCTTTGGCACACCATCTGCGACCAACCACTTTGGATGATATCATTGGGCAAGATCACCTCTTGGGACCCGATGCGGCGTTCCGACGGACTGTTGACGAAGGTCGTGCCCTCAGTGCAATCTTCTGGGGACCTCCGGGGTGTGGCAAAACCACACTCGCAACCCTCTTGGCAAAAGCGTACAATAGACAGTTCCTTCAATTATCTGCCGTGAACGATGGTCTACCCAAGCTGCGAAACAGTATCCGAGCTGCGGAAACCTATCGTGACAACGGAAATGATGGAGTCGTTCTCTTCGTCGACGAGATTCATCGTTGGACAACCACCCAACAGGATGCTTTACTACCACATGTAGAATCTGGACTCGTATGTTTGGTGGGTGCCACCACTGAAAACCCCTATCGTTCAGTCAACAAAGCACTGCGGTCTCGATGCTGGATCTTAGAATTGGAGTCAATCTCAATCGAGAACTTATGTGTATTGCTTCAAAAGGGTGCTACCGAGCTACAACTGACACTGAGTACCGATGCCGCACACCAAATTGCACACATCAGCAACGGAGATGCTCGAAGAGCCCTCTCGACCTTGGAACGGCTCTCTGGATTACAGCAAAACAATGTTCTCGATCTACTGACGGTCCAAGAACAACTCGGAGATCCAGACCTACTCCATGATGTGACCGGAGACAGTCATTATGATGTCACCAGCGCATTCATCAAATGCATGCGAGACAGCGATCCTGACGCAGCGCTCTACTGGATGGCTCGCATGATCGTCGGCGGAGAAGATCCGATGTTCATCGCACGACGGATGGTTATCTTTGCATCAGAAGACATCGGAAATGCAGATTTAAGAGCGCTCCCCATAGCGATTGCTTGTTTACAAACCATTCAAACCATTGGGTTTCCGGAAGGTCAACTCACTCTTGGGCATACCTGTGCATATCTGTCGACAGCCCCAAAGTCCAATGCTTGTACCGTAGCAATCTCAGAGGCTATCGCCTGTGCGAAACGAAATGGCCCCCTACCGGTACCGGCCAACATCTCCAATCGAAAGATTGGATATAAGAATCCGCACACGTTCCCCAACACTCTGGTTGAACAACCCCGCTGGCCTGAAGGGTTGACTCCCCAACGATTTTATCGGCCAAAGCCAATCGGAGATGAGGATACCGTTGCCAAAAGAATGAGTTGGTGGTCTGAACGCAGACCCAAATCGTAATGAATAATTATTCCAACAGATCTGAACTGCAACGAAATCCGATCGATCCATTAAAACTCGGAATGTGTCCAATCCAAAAATCTTGTAGGGTCATTTTATCAACCAA
>CALDQI010000183.1:0-1910 GCA_937911635.1 uncultured Pseudomonadota bacterium
CCTCGTCCCATAGTCCTTTATTGGTAAGTTCCAAACACAGAGTCAAACCAACGGAGAGAGCCTCCTCGGAATCATCACCGACGAGAGTTTTGGAACGAAGATACGATTTCTTTCTGAAGGCGAGCGCCTCCTCGTGGCGACCAAGGTTGTCTAAGCACATGGGAATGTATGCATCGACGGAACACGAGCCCCTCTTCTCATCCTCGGTTCCAAATCCTGCATGGGTATCTTGTGGTGGATAGGACAGAAGGTGTGGATTTGAATCGGAGTTGTTGTAATTGCATGATATCGTGAGCTCATCGTTTTGCTCAAAGGTAATGGGCTCTTTCAATACATAGTTTTGTTGGCTCTGATAAACGTACCCGTCACTCTGAGCAAGACAGTGTGCGTCATTGCCTGTATAGCCCATCATTTCATATCCAGAACCAACATTGTGCATGTGTGGCCATACACTCCAGACCTTCGTCCTTCTTTCCAACTGAACAGTTTGCGAAGCTGTGTAATCAGGGTCGTTCGCTTCAATCATAAAGTCCCGCACACCCAGCTCTAGCAAGACAAGTTCTGTATCAGCCCTATCGTAGGTAACCATCGCTAAGCCCGACTGATCAAACAACTCTTCAGGAGGGATAGCCCCTTGATTGTAATGCATCTCAAGGATGAACGCTTGTGTCGCTTCTATCTTTACACCGACGCCCTCTGGAAATCGTTGAGGGGTCATACCAGGGCCCCAACCAAAAAGCATTTCTCCTACACCTTCGGTTGTGATGCAGTCATATCCATTTGGACCGCGGTTTTCTTCGGGGATGCTACCCAGGTCTGCTATGTCAATCGACAGATGATGCAGCATCTCGGTATTACCGATAACGGGGTGGATAGCATTGACATAGAAAGTCTCTGTTTGTCCAGGATCCAATACAAAGCATCGATACTCATTACCGACCAAATATTCGCTGGTAAAGGTTGGATAATACTTTTCTGTCATCATGAGTTGGAGATTGGCTTCTTCCAACTGTTGACTGGAATTGTCATATTGCCGTGCATTCGAACTGTCTCCCATTGGGTAGTCGTTGTTCATCCATCTGGCGAATGTTCGTATCGATTCGTCCGACATGTGCAGGATCTCTGAATCATAGTAGTCTCTACAGTTTGGATCGGAGGTTGGGGGAGGCATCCAGCCTTCACTCATCGCGACGTGCATCAGAGGAGCCAATGCAATTACGTCATCGACATTTCGGAAGTCACCCATAGCAACGCCATCTTCGATGTGACATCGCACACAATGCTGTTCAATTATCGGTTGAACATCTTCGTACCAGGTTACCTCTGACTCCGTCTCCGTTCCAGAGTTAGTTGCAATACCAAAAGCTAGTTCTTCATTCTCACAAGACATGAGAAGAAACCACACCGACATGATGTTCTCCCAGACAAATGTTCTGTCAATGATCTGAGTCAGAAAGATCAAAGGAATTTGACTCAGGTCATGATGGCGATAGCCCCTACGTCCAAAGTATACATTTTTTGATTTAAATAATAAAACTGGAGTTTCGTAAATCACCAAAATATTTTCATGAATCGATAGGACAGTCAAAAGTACTTTTGTTACAGGTTAGGTAAATCTGTTGTATCTTGACCCTTGAATTACATGGTAGAGTTTATGCTGAACCCAAATATACTGTTTTCATTGGCGGGATTGCTCTTGATCGGCTGTACAGGCACGGACAAGAACGTCACCACCACCAATCAGGCGCCCGAGGCAAACATCACGTCCCATACTGACGGGGCTGTGTTGCCAGAAGGGGAAACCATTCTGTTTACGGGTGCGGTCTCTGATTCCAATCACTCTTTGGATGATTTGCTCGTTGCTTGGTATGCCGGCACGGATGTTCTATGTCCCGAAGCCCCACCAGAAG
>CALDQI010000184.1:0-3936 GCA_937911635.1 uncultured Pseudomonadota bacterium
TGCTCACTATTCTGTGTATTGGAAGACCATTACAAATCGGCTATACTTAAATAGAGTGTAGTGTCCATCTTTATTTCACTGAGGCTTTATGAAACATCGTCTTGAAAAGTTGCGCCGAGTCAGCCGCTTGGAAGAACCCCGAATTGCCATCGTCAGCATGTGGGATGTGGAAAACAACGCGGTGCGAATTCTTGCGGGTACTTTGAGAGCCGCAGGTCATTCAGTGATTGAAATCTATTTTAAAGATTGGATTTCAAATGATTTAGAGCCGGCGTCAGACCGGCAGTTGGAAAATTTGGCAAAGATTATTCGTCGGGAAGAGATCAATTTGGTGGCCCTTTCGATTCGAGCGTCTTCATATGCGAACCAAGCTAAAATTATTACAGAATATGTTCAGAATGAGATGGATTTACCTGTACTATGGGGCGGGATGCATCCGACATTGATGAGCCAAGAGTGTCTTGAAACTGCTGACATGGTTCTTCAAGGTGAAGCTGAATATGCGCTCCTTGAATTCATGAATAGTCTAAAGTATGGTTCGGAAGAGTGGTATTCTTCCGCCAATGTATGGTTCAGACACGATCAAGAGACCACGCAAAAGAACGCTCGTCGTCCACTCATTCAAGATCTGGATGCACTGGAGTTCCGAGATTACACCACTCACAGTCAGAAATACTTTGTTTATGGCAACACCTATATCGAAGGTGATCCAATGGTGGGAGATCCAGTATTCCAGATGATGGGGTCTAGAGGGTGTATCTATCAGTGCTCTTATTGCTATAATTCTACATACAAGAAGGACATTTATCCTGGCCAGAAGTGGTTTCGAACCCGGTCACCGGCATCTATGGTTGAAGAGATCAAGCGGGCTCAGACACACTGGGATTTCAAACGGATCCGTTTTGACGATGAAGTGTTCAACTTTCGAATGGATTGGCTCAAGGACTTTTGCGAGCGATACACTCGCGATGTAGGACTGCCGTTTGAAGTATTCATCGAACCAAAACTGGTCAATGAACATCGATTTGAGATGCTTCGAGATGCTGGTCTCAGTAGTGTGTACATGGGTGTTCAGTCCAGTGAGCGTGTGACCGGAGACCTGTACGATCGTAAGGTAAAAAACCAAACGATTGCTGACATCGCACAGATTTATCACCGTTTGGGCATCAAACCGCACTTCCAGTTGATCTTTGATGATCCAGTTTCAACCGAAGCGGATAAAAAAGCGCTCTTTGAAATGATCAGTACCTTTCCGCATCCATACGATCTGTATCTCTTTTCAATGACGGTGTTTCCTGGCTCCGAACTCAACAAGAAACTTTTGCAAACAGGTGTCATCAATCGGTTTGATGTAGAAGGGGACAACACAAAAACGTTCAATCAGCACCGAATCAATCTGACGTATCCTCGCGCTGTTGAAGACACCTTCTGGATTGCACTGACACAGATGCTCAGTAAGCCTTTTGTCCCACAACCGCTATTGCGTCAACTAAGCAAGTCAGAATTTCTTCGAAAGCATCCATGGCCGCTTATTCAAATGGCACATGGAACCAATTTGGTGAAGATGGGTCTACTGTCAGCCAATATGGCTCGTAAGGGAGAGATGACCCATACGCTCATCCGACGGTGGTTGTCTTCCTCCAAGATGATTTCGACGTAATCAATCCAGCAGCATAAATCCATCCGTAAATCGGTTGGGAAAACGTCTCAATTGAGTTATATCAAACAGAAGTCATACTTCGGTATGAACTGTAACTCAGGACTGTGGAATGAGTAAAAGGACTGCTGGAAAACCGCGAAACATTGCGAACAACCGACGTGCATGGCACGATTACGAGATCTTAGACCGATTGGAGTGTGGAATCTCTCTAGTTGGGTCTGAGGTAAAGTCGCTTCGTGCTGGCCGTGCTAGCATTGGTGAGGGGTACATCATCTTCGACAACGGAGAAGCATTTTTGATTCACGCACACATTCCCATTTATCCACAAGCGGGTCCTCAAAATCATCAACCAGATCGCAAACGTCGCCTATTGATGAAAAAGAAGGAAATCGCCAAGTGGTCTGAAAAATCCAAGGCAACAGGCTATACGATTGTGCCCTTACAATTGTACTTTAGCGGGTCTTGGATCAAACTTGAGATCGGATACGGACGAGGTCGAAAACAATATGACAAACGACAAAAGCTTAAAGAACAAGATCACAAACGCGATGTGGCTCGTGCCATTCGCAATTCTTCCCGCGATCGCTAACGCATCTGAAGGTGGCGGCTTAACCCCCAGTACAATTTGGACTGGGATTGCGGTCGCTTGGATTGTATCGGGTGCCCTGACTGCGAAAAACCCCAAGGCTGGTCTGACGGTGGTTGGACTGTTGGGAATGGTGGTATCCTTTTATCTGGCTGGTCAACATTACAGTGATGCTCCCGCACTTTGTGATGCTGGGAATCTGTATTCTTGCTCAACGGTCAACACCAGTAAGTATTCAGAACTGTTTGGTATCCCCATCGCACTATTGGGATTGGGGCACTTTGTAGCGTTGGCAACCCTTGCAAACTTACACAATGACAACGAAGATGAATATGCCTCCGCGGGTTCTTTACTCTTCATCACTTCTGTTGTAGCCGTACTGTACTCGGTGGTATTGGCTGTTCTGTCGAAGGCTGTCATCGGTGCTTGGTGCTTGTTTTGTATTTCGCTCTACGGGTTGAATGCAGTCGGACTCTTTGGTGCGTGGAAATTGAAGCAAGGTCAAGATCAAGATCAAGGTTCAGCAGTATCGTTATTGTCAGGAAAATCCTTTTCGACGGCGGCCACGACATTTATCGCATCTGCACTCATCAGTGCTTTAATCATTACACCTTCTGAGAGTACTTCGAATATCGGCACAGACTCTTCCACTTCAACAGTCGATATCTATTCAGTCGTTGAAGAGCTGTCCGTTGCTTTACCGCTCGATGGTTCGGAACCGGTCATGGGTGATCGAAATGCCAAGGTTCAGTTGGTGGAGTTTGCAGATTTCGAATGTCCGCATTGTGCGATGGTGGCTCCGCAATTGAAAGGGTTACTTGCATCCAATCCGAATGTAAATCTTCGGTTTAAGCACTATCCAATTAGCAATATTTGCAATCCAAATGTTGGTGCAGAAGGACATGCCAATGCTTGTTTGGCGGCTACGGCTACCGATTGTGCGCAGAAGCAAGGTAAGTTTTGGGAAATGAATAGCATCGTTTTTAAAAATCAAAATTATCTTTCTCGGAAAGACATTGAGTTTATGGCGGAAGCACAAGTTCAATTGGAAATGACACAATTCAAAGCGTGTTTGGATGATGCCAATATGTTGAAGGGAATCCAATCGGATATTCAGGCGGCTGAAACTGTTGGGGTGACTGGTACGCCGAGCGTATACATCAAAGGTATCGCCAACATCGATAAATGGTACAAGTTGACTGGTACGGTTGAGCAACTTCAATCAGCCTTGGCTGGTCTGGGTGTGGAGTAATCTATGGCTTGGGTTGAGCTGCAGTGGGATGTGCCACGGTCTAAATGTGAAGTCCTCAGCAGCAATCTCTTTGCTTGTGGAGCGCTTGGCGTCCAAGAAGACTTTAGAGATGGTGAAGAACCCCCTCCATTGCAACCGTGGGACGATCCAAACACACTCGTTGTGCTTCCTGAACGGATGTTGTTAAAAGCCTGGTGGGAACAGAAGGCATTCGAAGAAGCACAAAGTCAGGTGGCACAACTTGCTTCCGGTCTAGATGACGTTGGTGGTATTGTTTGGGTACCCGTATCTCAAGAAGACTGGGCCAATTCTTGGAAGCAACATTTTTCAAGAAGGGTATTCTCTGACAAATTGGTGATTTCACCACCGTGGGACGCTCAAGAAGGGGATGTTATCATCGAGCCAGGGATTGCTTTTGGAACGGGTGAACATCCGACG
>CALDQI010000185.1:0-12515 GCA_937911635.1 uncultured Pseudomonadota bacterium
TACTTCCTTGAGTCGGTTCTGTAACCAACTTGATCCCATTTTCAGTACTGCGCAACCATACGACGGCTTCTGAAGTCGACGGTAAAAATACCGTGAGTTGCCCTTGCTCTTGTTCTTCATCAATAACTTTGAGTTGTACAAACTCATCGCGCTCGAGTACCGTACTCGCTATCCAAAGGTGATCTTCTGGGTCGGTATCACCATTCGTTCCATCATCTCGAAAGTTGGTTCCAGCACTTTCTTGTGTCACAAAACTGACTGCAGGGATTGCCAACCGTTGCAACAGTCTATCGTCCAAGTGAACGGTTAAAGCAATCTTATCTGACTCTGACGTGCTGGCGATTTGCTCACCTTTTGGCGTTGCCTGTACAACCATCGTTCCAGTTTCACCATTTTCGTCATAACTGACTCCAGACAATCCGAACTCGTTGTATCGAAGCGCAATTAATACGCCTTGTGCAGATGGCAACAACGCCTCGAGATTTCCAAGCACACGACCGCTGTCTGATACTTGAAAGCCCAAGTTCTCACGTGAGGGTAAGGAAATCATACCCATATACATCCCATCGCCGGCAACATCTCCTTCCACAGTTCCATCATCTGTCAAAATTGTCCACTCAGGTCTATCATTCAAGGTTACGATCGGTTCCTTTACAGAACGACTTTTCGCATTGATTTGAAACAAAATCTCGGACTGGCCTTCTCCCACAGCGTCGGTTTCACGTTCTGTCCCTTGAACCAACAACGATGCCGTCGCATCATCAGGGGCTTTCGCCTCTCTAATCGGCATATTTGGAGCGTTTAAGTCTAATACCACCCCCTTCTCACTGGTTTTCAATTGATAGGTGGCACTGGAGGCTTTTGGAACACTCACTTCTACCTCACCAATCTTGGTTCCATCTGCGTTCAGAATCTGCAACACAACGCTCTGCTGATGCTGGATATTGACCTGACCAACATATATCTTGTCGTTCGCCACATCTCCGGGAAGCGCCCCATTGTCTAACAGTGCCGTTTCCAATCCTTCGATGATAACCTTTGGCGCATCCAATCGATCAAACTGTCTGTCGTCTATGGCTACACGAACGACTAAGGAATCTGCCCATACGGTTGAGACGGCTATCCACAACATCCACATAACACTAAGCATGCATCACCCCGCAACCGCACTGTGTTGTAAGGGCAAAGGCTCGGACGAAATCAGCTTCTGTAACGATTCCCACAAGGGTCAGATACGATGTTGATTCATCAACAATTGGCATGCAGCATATCTTGTAGTGCAACATCGTCTGCGCAACAACTCGAATACAGGTGTCTGGAGATGCTGTGTACACTTCTGTATTGGCGACACTCACAATTGTTCTATCCAGTCCGAGGCCCTCTACAGCCAGTAAATCTCGTTTGGTAAAAATACCCTGAACATGCATTTTTTCGTTCACAACCACCAAATGTCTAAGATTGTGCGTCCTGAATAGCCGCAATGCATCACGCAACGTCGAATTACGGTCCAAGGTAATTACCTTGGGAATCATCATCGACGATATTGGAACACACCCATTGTGACCGAGCATGCCCTTACCGTCCTCCCAAGACTGATTCTGCTGTTCTGAGGATGAACTCACACAAGGCTCCTGACAAATGCATACTATCCGTGTTCAATTCATAGCCAATAATATAGCCAAATGCACACACTGTGCATCGATTATCCATTGTCAGGCTAGGAAATATTTATTAGACATCCTGTACACAATCAGAACACCAATTGTATATGTATGAAATAAGGATACCGATCTATAGGTACAGTGTCATTATTTACAGCTCGATCCCATAAGGAGTACGTTCCATGTCGTTATGCTTCATATTGTTTAATATACTGAATTTCGCACTTGCTGAACCCACCACAGACGTCGGAATCTATGGAATGTGGCAAACCCTCGTGTTCGACGGAGAATCCTGGAGGCAACAACAGCGGATTCATCTACGGACATCGATCGAGTGGGACGGTGTTGAAGCCTATGTTGATCTGATGGACGCTCGTGTTTGGGGTTCCGAAATCAACTACAAAACCAATAAAGATACCCTCGCCAATCTCTATCAAGGATATGTGCGCTTCCCTGTTCTTAATATTGGCGGTGTGAAACACACACTTCAGGTTGGTCGTCAAGAGTTCATTCTGAATGATCAAAGACATTTTGCTCCTGGCGCGTGGGCTTTGGGTGGTCGAAGTTTTGATGCGGCGGTCCTCAAGGGGACGTGGGACACTGGCTACTGGAGAGCAGCTGTGATGCAACTCACCAATGGAACCACCTTTTTAAGTGGAGACCCCAACTGCACTGAAGATTGTTCCATCACCACGGATGGTAATCTGATGTACATTGTGCATGGTGAAAACAAGTGGGACAATCTGTCGGTCAAGCCCTATTTTATCCATCAGCGTTCAAATCCAGATGTCGATGTGTACAGACGCATCTACAGTCCCGGTATTTTGTTGACCGGTAAAAGCAACGCCCTCTTTTACACAGTCGAAGGCACCTATCAATTTGGACAAGAGAGCGATTCCGAGTCTCATCTTGCTTGGATGGGTGTCGGTGAATTGGGCTACAAAAAAGACCGCTTCAAATTGTCCGCTTATGGTGAAATCAACTCTGGAGATGGTGATCCCAACGATGGCGTAAGCAACAACTTTGAAGGCTTTATTGGCCGTTATCATGGTCTACGAGGCTGGTCAGATCAAGTCGGTGCCACCAACCTTCGAGACTATAGCCTTAAGATTCAACTCCCTCTACAAGACAAATTGATTGCCAAGGTTGAAGGTCACCAGTTTCAAATGGATCAACCCACCGGAAACCTGTATACATTCAACGGTGTTGTTTCTGGGACGGCTGGTTCAGACAATACGGAACGAAATCTTGGAAAAGAATTGGACCTACTGGTTGTACACAAACCATTTAACGGCATCACGATGAAATGGGGGCACTCCATATATCTCCCAGAAGGCGCCAAACAAGACTCTATTGGTTCAGAACCTGTACACTTTTCCTATTTATGGATGACTGTCCAACAATAGACGAACCCCCATCGAAGGAATACATTGGGACATGAATCAACGTTGGTCCGTCATTCTTTCTATACTGGGCACACTGCTCGTCATCTGCTGGCAGCTTGGCTTTACAGCCATCTTGGACCCAAACTCCTATATCGGCACTGAGACTCGAGATCTCTTTGACCACATCGCCCTTCTCGATCAATGGGCTTGGCAAACCAAAGCGTGGAACTACCCAACCGGTGGCCGATTGATCCCTCCCGATCTCTTTTCGATGATTTTTGCGGCGCCATGGCTCAGTCTTGGAATGGGACGCGGTGTTGCCTATGACCTTGCTATCGCCATCCAACTGTCCTGTAATGCAGCCGCTGGATGGTACTTAGGTCGTACGACGGGTGGCTCGCCTTGGGTTGCTGCTATTGCCCTTCTGTGCGCTCCATTTTGTATTGGACAGTTGAATTCTGGAGAAACAGAAACCATTGGTCTATGGGGGCTGACGTTGTGCTTGGCAACTCTGCATCAACAGAAGTGGATCGCTTCTGCAATCTGGGCCGTCATCACTGCAGTCGGTTCTTGGTATTACGGAGCATATGCAGCCTCTATTGTAGGGGTCTCTAGCCTGTGGGTATACATATCGCGCCGTGACTGGACACAAACAACCCCATTGATGGCTCCACTTACAATGGGTGCTGGGATCGCGATTCCAGCATGGCTCTACAGCAACATGCTCGCGAATCCAGATCAGATGTTTCGAGGACCAACCATGCAAACCTATCTGGCTGAGCACCCTCGTGCTCTCGCAGCCTTTTCAAGTGATCCAACACTGTGGTTGAGTGAAGTTCCATCAGAAGCCACACACATTGATGGACTCGGATGGTGTTTTGCTTTACTGGGCGTCATCGGTATATGGAATGTCTTCTCTGACCGAACTTGGAAAGAGTCCTCCGGCTGGATAATACTTCTGTTGACAGCACTGCTGCTGTCCTTGGGCCCAAGACTCCACATTGGACAAACGGTGGTGTGGGACTGGATGCCGTACGATCTCTGGATGCAGCTCCCTTTTCTAGACAACATGCGTCTTCCACATCGATGGATGGCTGTTGCAACCATTGCTCTGACCGTTTGGATAGCGAAAGGGGCAAGAAATATGCCCTTACTAGCCTGTATGTTCTTATGTCTTGAAAGTGCTTGGTTTATGCCAACGATCGAGCGAACGAACCTAGAACCACCGTCCATCATCGAACACTTTGATGGACCGGTATTGCAACTGCCTGTTCGAACGATGGAATGGGATGCCCGAGGGCGATATTTGGTCATGCAGCGTACGCATCAGCAACCAATCCCGTACTCACTGCTGATGCAAGGGTGGAATGTATCTCTGGCTGAAGAGCCCTTGATCATTGCAATTGCAGCCATTGATTCTGAAGACCCCATCTCCTCTAGAACCGTTGAAGCAAGACAATTTCGACAAGAGAACTTTGC
This sequence comes from uncultured Pseudomonadota bacterium, assembly GCA_937911635.1. Lineage (GTDB taxonomy): Bacteria > Myxococcota_A > UBA796 > UBA796 > UBA796 > CAJWHX01. The sequence continues at coordinate 4,526 of CALDQI010000185.1, forward strand.
GCTGGAAGTGACTGCTTGGGGCGGATTTATCGAAGACAAACCACAGAAACAAACCGGCGAACGCTTACAACAATTGGGGTTCTCTCAAATCTGTTTTCATCGCGATCTGGTGAACTCGGATGATCGAGAGGCAATGGACAATATCCTCTTAGAAACACTGGGTTCCCCAACCATTACAACGCCGGAGGCTTGGTTGTGGAATCTATGACCAAATGGATATCTAAGCCCATCGGTGCCGCCAGTGTCTTCTGCTTGCTGGCACTGGTGCTGACCTTTCCAATGTGTCTACATCCAATCGATACCGTTGTTGGACACGAGCAAGCCTCCGTAGGATGTCACGTTTGGGTCATTTGGTGGGCACGGCAGTCTTTGGAACTGCACACGCCGCTTATTTTCTTCCCGTACGGTGCTGATGTTGTACAGCTCTATGGTTCAGATCTGCTTAGTCCACTCCTGTTTTCACCGATCTCCCTTCCTCCCTCTTTGCTCTACAATATATGGGTGCTATCTCTACTGATCATTGGGGCTCTGGGAATGAGACAACTGTTGCTATTTCTAGAGACAACTCAATGGATGGCATTGGCGGGTGGATGGGCTTGGATGTCTGCTCCTTTTCTGCAGCATGAACTTCTCAACGGTACCTCAGATCTACTCAGTACCGGTCTGTTGACGTGGTTTATTTGGCTGACACTTTCGATTTGGGAACGACCTACACTACGGAAAGGGGTATGGATTGGAGTTGTCTCCGGTATTCTACTCATGTCCAGTGCATACAATCCCTTTTTTATGCTGCTCATTCTCCTTGTCCTATTGATTCATAGACTGACAACCAATCTGGATCCGTTGTGGTCCAAGGCTCTTGGACAAAGTACCCTCGCCGCCATTGGGGGATTCCTCCCATTCCTCCTCTTTGTGGGATGGATTCAGATCACCCACGGCGCTTTAAGCACCTTCTCGCGTCGCTTGGACTGGCTCAGTACAGAAGTTTCTCTTCCGGATTCCTACGTTGGACTTTGGGATTGGTTTTCTATGAGGCCCAGTCCTCTCCCCGCACGGATGCCCTTGCCAGATGGAACCCATTTTGAGTACTGGACCACCTGTACCAATTACATCGGATGGGTATTGATTATTGCCGCTGCCATCGGGATTTTGCATCGAAAAGAGTACCGGTTTGGAGGATGGTTCCCCATGCTACTCTCCGCCATGCTGATTGCAATGGGTCCCTATCTCCGAGTGGATGGTCATGTACTTCTTTTTGGAGAAACGCCCATTCATTTACCGGCACAAACGATAGACTTTCTATTTCCTTTGTTCTCAATCACCGCTGTACATGCCTATCGATACAGTGCCGTTGTCTGCATCGCTATTGCAGTTTTAGCCGTTCGAGGTATGAAGCGGTATACTCCGATTTGGATGATGGCAATATTGCTAGAGACAGTCCTTCTAGCCCCACAACCCTACCCTCAACCCACCACAGAAATCTCCCCCAGTCCCACGCTGCGTAGACTGAGAGACATGCCTGATGCTGCAGTATTCACCTTTCCGATAGCCAAAGAGAATTTACACGACCTCAGTATGATTCTGTTGACGCAAACCATTCACGAAAAACCAATTCATGAGGGTGGTATCCACAGAAGAGCAGGATTCGAGGCCACACAATTATTCAGAGACAACTATGTTGTTGATGCACTCTCTGGTCGATTGGGGCCTGAATATCCGAGTACCCTTGAAGGATCTATGGGAATCCAGTACCTCACTCAGTTGGGATATCGATATGTGCTTGTTCCCAGTACAAATAAAGAGGCTGTCTCCTTTGCCCAGCAGTCACTGGGTAAGCCCATATCTGGAGACGATGCGTGGACCCTCTGGGATCTCGAAGACACAAACACCGAACAATAGAGCTCGGTCTCTGCTACTGCAATCCATACTTTTGCATTTTGTAGACCAACGTTGTACGCGGAATCCCCAACTCACGAGCGGTCTTTGATTGGTTTCCGTCGTACCGCAACAATGCTCGCTCTAAGAATGCTCTATTGTCGAGTAATTCCGGCTCTGCACCCTGTGTTAACGGATGTGAAAAGACTTCAATGTGCTCAGGCTCTATCGGACCACCACTCAGGACGAATGCTCTGGACAACACATTTCGCAACTCTCTAACATTTCCTGGCCAAGCATAATCCCACAGCATGTTTCTAACCCGTTCTGACATGGTGCATTTACTTCCCAACGTAGAACAAATATGCTCTGCGATGCGTACGATATCGGCTTTTCGTTCTCTCAGTGGAGGGAGATCTACAGCCAATACCTGCAATCGAAACAATAGGTCCTCTCGGAACAGTTTTTGTCCAACCATACTGGTGAGGTCTCTGTTCGTAGCCGCGACAATCCGAACATCTGGAAACTCTGGTTTCTGCGCCCCCACACGACGAATCTCACCGCTTTCCAGTACGCGAAGCAATTTGGTCTGTACAGCCAACGGAAGATCTCCCAGCTCGTCCAAAAACAACGTGCCCCTGTGAGCCTGATGAAAAGCCCCATCTCTTTTGGCATGTGCTCCAGAAAAGGACCCCTTTTCATGACCAAACAGTTCACTCTCAACCAAGTTCTCTGGGATCGAAGCACAGATAATTGCCACAAACGGTCCGGTTGAACGAAGAGAATGATCGTGCAACCCTTTTGCAGCCAATTCTTTTCCAGTACCACTCTCTCCCGTTATCAACACCGGAAAGTCATGACAGGCAAACATTTTCAATCGGCCAAAGGTTTGCTGCATGATTTTCGTCTCACCAATCATCGTACCAAAACTATCAAACTCTGGCTGCACTTCCTCAGTTGTTGCCTGTTGAATTGTAAACTTACTTTGACCAACGCACAAGACATCGTCAGGGTAGACCGGAACAATACCCAGTAAGCGATGCCCATCCAAAAATACCGGACCATTTTTGGGAATTACCATGGGACGACCACGCGTCACAACGACAGCAAAGTGATCAACCATCAAACCGTCGTCCGAAACTACTATCGGACTACCAACACCACCCACCATATTTTCAATTTGGGTCAAATCAATCAAACGGCCTTCATCGGGACCATAGACAACCTTGAGCGTGGCTCGTTCAATTATCAGAGCATCATCGCACGCAACAATAAATTCATGATTCTTTGGAGAAAATACAGCCACGGTTTCTTCTGCTAAATCCGCCGTTTGTTGTAATGATACGGCATACGGACCGATTTGAAAGCTTTCCCCGTATCCTAAAATGCGTTTTGTAATCTTCTCGTCTCCGATAAAAGTGCCATGTCTAGACGTATCGGTCAACATCCAACGATGTCCTCGGCGACTTAGCGTACAGTGTAGACGACTCAATCCCTCACCTGGTAAAGCCACATCACAAGTATCCGAACGGCCAATGGATATGTGCTGTGAAGACAACTTGAATTCAAACAACCGTTGATTCCGAACCGAAAATACCAACGTACCCACATGACCTCCTACAGTCTGATGATTGTAAAAGTATACACCATTCGACAATAAACCACGGTCATAGAGTTTTGCCACAAAATTGGCACAAATTCAATGGTATCATATTGTTAATGTCGCAAAACATATTATCTATTGTTGTACTTTAGAACTCCATTTTTCCATTCATGGTTTAACTTAGTCTACGGTCAAATGAGCATGCGAACTTCATTGGTTGAATACAGTATTGTAGCGATTGTACTCTATATGGTGGTGATGGTGATCTCCTGGCCTTTGGGGTTCGACAACACCATCTTTCCAAGTTCGCTCCTCGAGGGTGACATCGGCTACACCATTTTTATCCAATGGTGGACCAGTGAACACCTTACCCCTCTAGGATCACTCTCTCAAAACACACACATCCAGTACCCTATTGGGACGGACGCCGTCCGGTATCTATTCAACCTGCCTGTTCTCTTCCTGACTCTTCCATTCCAATGGCTCTTCGAACCCATTCAGGCATACAATCAGTCGATGCTTGGGATTATAGTACTCAATGGATTGAGTGCATACCATTTTGGAAAAAGATGGGGAAAAACCCAAGGTTGGCTCTGCGCCATTGCCATTTGTTCCCTCCCATTTCCTTGGCATGAGTTGGGTAAAGGAAGACTTGAGCAAGGATTTATTGCCCCCATTATCGTCTGGCTAGATAGTATCTATCGATTCAAAAAGTCTGGGGATTGGATGTTTGCGGGGTTAACTCTAGCGATCGTTACCAACTGCTACTGGTTTTATGGTCCAATGGCTTTGTTGTTATTGCCAATCATTGCCCATAAAGAGATGTGTAAGCATTGGAAACAGACACTCTATTTACTTGGCTTGTGTACGGTACTCTGTTTACCACAAATGATGTATGTTTGGCCACTTTTGGAACAATTCCACTATTCCCATGCATTTGATGATCCAACATATCTACAAACCCAAATGGAAAACTCTTGGATGCCGAATCACAGTATCCCCTACTTTTCTTCATATCGTGTCGGTATGATTCCCGTTGTGATTTGTCTCAGCCTGCTTTATTCGTCAAATCGCAGATCGGCTCTCACCACATTGTGCATCGCTGGAATTTTTGCCATGGGTCCATTTCTAGGCGGACAACAACCGGTTGAACTATTTGGGCAAAATTGGCAACTTCCGCATGCTTTATTGAATCACCTCCCGTTTGTACGACGATTCTACTGGCCATATCGTTGGTTGGTCTTAATTGCGCCTGCAGTCTGCCTGGGTCTATCCCACATGAAACTCAATCGAGTTCAAACAGGTATATTGGCACTTGGTATGGTTGGGGAGATCTATCTACTATTGCCCGTTGGGTATGATCTGAATAAATCCACCCTGAATGCCTCCACATATGCCCTACCCACGGCGGGACGGTACATCTCTTATACACCATCTGATTTTTGGGATACACTTCCCAACGATGACAGGGGTATTTTACCGCTGCCTCGCACAATGAGGGATCACAATGCTGATCAACAAGTACTGGATGTGGCCATCCATCAACATCCGATGGCAAATGGTCTAGAAGACATAGAGTCCAATAAAGCCTTTCGGCGCTTTGCTGATCAGGACCACGGTCAGTTCTATGAAAACTGGCTAATGATGCGTCCCCTTTGTCAGAGTGACTGGGAACAATCCAAAGACTTTCTCATCGAACATGGTTTCGGATGGATCGTCTTCTACAAAAATCGTGTGTACAGTGAGATCACACCATACAACTACACATGTTTGGTAGAAATGATCGGCGTACCAGATTATTCAGACACAACCATCAGTGCTTGGGAAATCGATTCCCAATGAATGGTCAACGTTAACTCACTCACATTCCGCGAGAGCCGCATAGGTAATCTCGATGGAGTCGCCTTCTCCCGGTGGATTTGAGTCAAATACGACTGCCTGCTGAGCTTCGTCATAGTACCAGTTGCCTTGGACCAAATACCCATTGATATACACTTCAACCGTACTTGCGACGGCTGGTTGGTCCAAATCATATTTGTCTGCGATTACGGATGCTTGAGCGATCAGTTGAAGATTATTTGAATTCGCCCAGGAACTATCCGTAATGTGGAACAATAGCCCACCGGTATCATTTGCTGCACCCACATATCGACCACTGTGATGACTAGGATTATAAATCGCTGATAAGCGTACGTTGTTTGCATTCCCTTTTTTAGCAATCATATCGTTGACAAAGTCGCTGTAGTTACCACCAGATTGCTCTGGTTCATCAGACACCATAATGATGTGAAGCATTGCATTCGAGCGCATGAAACCCGCATTGCACTCACCTGGGTCCGTATTTTCAACTGCGTTTCTTGTTGGAGTCAACAAAGCCTCTGTGTACGACCCTCCACCCGATTGCACAGCAGACTGAAAAGAACTTTGATAGCCGCTGACATTTGGCGTCAAAATCCCAGAGGTGTTGCAGCCACTGTCTTGGTTGGCCACCATAATTTGCCAGTCCGTTGAGTAATTGTTCAGCTGTGAAATGAATGTGGAGAAGGATGAAGCCAAGATCGCAGCATCATCGTACATAGAACAAGATTGATCCACAGCAAAAATGATATCGGACGGTGGATCCACAGGGTTTTCCCACTCTTGTTGATATGAAGCGACATATTGACCCATTCCGGAAAAGTCTACGATTTGCGTTCCATCGGGATCATTCGAAGCCACTTCAAACGTATCGGTGAACTGCCCTTCCAAACCTGGAACAAAATCAAGAGCGATGGTATAGGACTCTTCTGGAAGCAACGTCAGCGGGAAAGCCGGCAGTGCCTCGGATAGAAACGGCTCTTCCAACCCACCAATGTTGTAAATCATCAAATCTTCTTGACCGATATTTTGGAGTGTAATCTCGTTGGGCATGTTGCAACCAACATAGGTTACACCGAAGTTCAATGGATCTGGAGTGATGAGAAGATTTGGCGCTGCACCCTGACCAACCAACGCGACCGGTATTGAGGCTTCATCGGCATCATTTGAAAATACGACGGCTTCAGCAAATAACATGTCGGAACCCTGAGGTTGAAATGCTACTTGAACATCAACACTCTCTCCCATTTCAAGGACTGTTTCTTCAAATGGTAGGAGCAATGTAAATGAGGTTGCTTCTGTACCTTGAATCTCAACGTTGCTAACCGTAGCTGGATCTGAACCGACAGATGTAATGGTGAATGTTCTCAGTACAGCGGGATCTCCATGACTCAAAATCCCAAAATCCAAAGCAGCTGGTGAGACTTCGATATCCATGTCTGATGGATTGCTGATGTCTTTAAGGTCTCCCAAATCGTTCTCGCTGCAACCAAATGCAAATAGAGCGGTCATTATTAATATTTGCGTGCGCATTGTTCTATCCAAGTATGAAGATTGTTGATTCTACACTTATCAGGCTACCTTAAAATCACCGGACCTACTGTAAAATCTATCCCATCACACATATTTGTCACATTAAACGTACATGAAGCCGCAATACAGCCGGTTCAGACCTTAGACAATTGTGTAGCCTTACGCTAGAGGAACCCTACAGAAACCCACCACGATACGAATGGGTTTCTACACTATTGAAGATTCAATACTGACAGTATCCCTGGGACACATCTCTGGAATTGATTATTCACACAATCCAACGGGGACATATGTAATGCTCACCGAGGATCCTTCTTGCGGAGCGTTGCTCGTGAACATGACCGATTGTGTATTTTCATCGTAGTACCAGTATTGAGAATCTACTGGAAACGTATTCACAGTCACTTCAATCGTCTCTTCAATGGCTCCGTAGTCCAAAGGATAAGCATCCAACAATACGGAGGTTTCTGCTAGGAGCTGTAAATTCGCCGGATTGGACCAACTGTCACAAATACTCAGGAAAACACCATTGGTGTAATTTGTCGCATCCACATATCCTGTTCCCGGATCTGCACTGGAGCCAAACAAACCACCAGATTGACATCCGCTCGGAACATCTCCAACAATCGAAGAAATACGTACTAGACCTGCACTCCCACGCTTCGCAATGATTTGATCCGTCAGCATTTGCCACGTATCACCGGTGATGTCTTCAGATTGTTCAGGTTCGTCTGATACCAAAATAATATGGAGCATCGCATTGGGCCTGATGAAACCAGCGTTGCATTCACCGTTGTCAGTCTCTTCAATGGCATTTCGAGCCTCTGTCAGTAGACTTTCACTAAACTGGTCGCTGATCGGCTCACATTCGCTAAGCAGTGGATTGGGACTGAACACACCGAAACTTTCATCATCTTTACACTTCACGGCATTTTGAAATATCGTTGTGTAATTTGGGGTACTGGGGACACCACGGAAAGATTTTTAAAATGATTCAAAAGATGCAAAAAAGCATCCCTAAATCATCCCCATATTTTCAAAAAATCATGCAAAAAACATCCAAAAAACATCCCAGAATCATCCGAAAATCGACTTGGAATCGATCCAGAATCGATCCAGAAT
>CALDQI010000186.1:0-7483 GCA_937911635.1 uncultured Pseudomonadota bacterium
GGTATCGTTTTACTGATGTTTGGGATTGCTTCGCAGACGAGCGTTTGTACTTCGTCGTGTGTGTAAACAATTCCCCGAGACAATTGCTTGAAAGCCGTATCTTTTAACATTCTGGCAAACTTACGCAGCTTCCCATCGTACATGACGAGCCCACCTTTGTAGGAGGCCGTTATCTTCGGATCTCTCGCAAGTCGAATGATGAATCCATTGGGGTGATTTTGGACGACCGCAACAGGACCAGCCAATAGATCGGATACTTTACACGGAAGATTGTTGAAAGTGATGTCGGCATTGTCGTCTTTAGCCAAGTAAATCAAGAGGTCATGCAATCTTTCTTTGGATACATCGATATTGTGTTGTATCTCATACGAAAACAATCGATCGACGGATTCATCAAAAGATGAGAGGGTACCTTGTCCTGTGAAAGGATACTCTTCCGAACGCTGAACCCAAACTCGTTTAAGTATGATCCCGGTGGATGATTCCAGTAATTTATGACGGATATGTCCTTTGAGAACAGTTTTGGTACGCTGCATCGCGGAGCCTCTTTGAATGGCCAGAACACTCATCAGCACGTGCTGACAAGGGCTGATTTTGCTAGTACATGTACACTCCCAGTCGTCTTCGGCAAGCCAAACATCTAAATGCCCATCGACCAAAAGTGTAAATTCTTCACCCTCTTGAGAACAGAGTTCAACTTTACATGACCCCGAATCTAGAGCTTGTTCTGCACGCCGCAGAATTCTCTTTTGACTGGATTGTATGATAAAATCAAACACGGAATTCCCCCAAGATTTGAGACCTGCCAAATAACGCGTTCTATCGAAAATTACCACTTTAATCTCGAAAAGATCTCATGACCTAGCGATAATTCGTTCCTCTGTTTTGAGATCGGATTCCTTTTCCGGATTGGGGTGCGATATTAATGCCCACCTTCTTTCTGGTTTCTTCGGCAACCTCAGGACTGATGAGACTTCTGTTTTGAGCCTTTTGAATGGCTTCCGACATAGATTGCATTCCAATCCCACGTCCGGTATCCATGATGCTGTAAATTTGACTTGTCTTGCTTTCGCGAATCAGGTTTTGGATTGCATTGTTGACGATCATGATCTCTTGTAGTGCCATTCGTCCACCCTGTACAGTTGGAACGAGGGTTTGAGCAATCACCGCTTTTAGAGAGTGGGAGAGCATGGTACGAATCTGCTTTTGTTCATCAGCGGGGTACGCATCTACAATGCGATCGATACTTTCGGGGGCTGAGTTGGTGTGTAGCGTTCCCAACACTAAGTGGCCAGTTTCAGCAGCCGTAATCGCTAGTGATATTGTTTCCAAATCTCTCATTTCTCCGACGAGGATGACATCTGGGTCTTCGCGTAATGCTGCTCGTAATGCCGTGGCGAAAGACAGGGCGTGGACACCAATCTCACGTTGATTGATAATGCACGTGCGAGGGGTGTGTATATATTCAATGGGATCTTCAATGGTTAGAATGTGCTCTTTTCGAGTTCTATTGATGTGATCAATGATTCCGGCTAAGGTGGTTGATTTACCAGATCCTGTTGGACCTGTGACCAGAATCAGACCCCTTCTATATCCTGCTATGGTCTCTAATACAGGTGGAGCATTTAGGTCTCTAAGGGTCAGAACATTCGGAGGAATTCTACGCAAGGCAATACTCACTCCTTTCGATTGCATGAAAATATTGACACGAAATCGGGCTTTACCTTGAAGGGAAAACGAGAAGTCCACAGAGAGTTCTTCAGCAAATTGCGCTCGGAGTCGATCTGTGAGGATTGAATCAGCCAGTAAGCGGGCTTCACTGCGTGAAAGAGCGGGCATATTTAACCGTCGAATTTCTCCTCGCACCCGAACTACTGGAGGTTCTCCTGTGACGATGTGCAGATCGCTCGCATTCATTTCAACGGTGGTGAGTAAGAGTTTTCGAATGTCTACGCTCATTTCCTCTCCATGACGGTTGTGCTATGGTGTAGTAGAGTTTTATTGGATTGTAATCTATTTTGGTAGCGAAGCGATGTGGTTAATGAAGCAAATATTAGTCGGAACCTTATTTTTGAGTGCTTGTTCAGAGTATGACATCAAAAGTCAAGAAGATCCTCCAGCCCCTACAGACACTGCCGAAACAGAGGTTGAAACATTTGTTGCGCCAGATTGTGCCGTAACGATGCCGGCTATTGGAGAGGTGGACATAGATGAAGAATGTCTAACTCCAGAATACAACATTCAAAATCCATGGAATGTTGAGGTTGAATGGCAGTGGAATGGCTTGGGTGATGAGCCGAACGTGGATCAAATCATGGTGGCGCCCATTGTTGGAAATTTGACTGATGACAATGGTGATGGACGCATCGATGAATCAGATACTCCAGATATCGTTGTGGTCATCTTTGATAGTAGAGATGGTGCGGATGGTGATATGGGCGCGTGGGTAGATGCACGCTTGGTCGCTATGGATGGGCAGACGGGCCGGATTCATTGGATGCGGGATCAGATGTACTGGAAAGGGACACCTGCCATTGCTGATGTAAATGGAGATGGATATGCTGAGATTGTTGCCATTAACGAAGCCAAACGTCCGATTGCTGTTCGAGGGTCTACAGGTGAAGATGTATGGGAAGCCAATGTGTACTTAGACAATACATACCCTTCGGTTACGGTGGCAGATTTAGAAGGAGACGGTACTCCAGAAGTGATTGCAGACAATGCCGTAATCAATGGTCGAACGGGACAGCTTCGCCACCAGTTTGCTGTCGATCCTTTGTTCATAGGCAGAATGCCAGCAGTGGGAGATTTGGATCAGGACGGTACGCAAGAGATCATTATTGCAAACACCTGTTACAACAGTGACTTTACTCCTAGATGGACATCTTCAATTCAAGGAAATTACGGCCACTGGTCCGCCATTTTAAATGCCGATGATGATTTGGATGGTGAAGTGGCAATGGTGGGAGCTGGTTGGCTTGGAATTTATGATCCGGATGGGCGTGAACTCTTCAAGACCAACGCTGGTACTGGACAGCCTGGACCTCCCTGCGTTGCTGATTTTGATGGGGATGAGGTTGCAGAAATCGCTTGGGCTTCAAGTAGTCAGTTCAATATGTTTGAACTAGACGGCTCTCTGTTGTGGACACAAACCATTACCGATGCTTCAGGATTGGCAGGATGCTCTGGGTATGATGTGAATGGTGATGGCGCTTACGAAGTGCTGTTTGCAGATGAGAACACCTTTTGGCTATTTGATGGCTCGACAGGCGGAGTACTCTTCTCCCAACTTGGACATGCTTCGGGGACCATTTTTGAGTATCCAATCGTGGCCGACATTGATAATGATGACTCTGCAGAGATTGTAATCTCCAGCAACAACTTTCGAATGAACGGTCAAGGTTGGGCGGGTATAACAGTGTTCGGACATTTGGGGGATGGCTGGGCTAAGAGTGGATCAACTTGGAATGTACACGACTTTGCAGTTACAAATATTTATACCAATGGAGGCGTTCCACTCAGTCCAGAACCCTCTTGGCAAACGTACAATGTGTATCGTTCTCGTCCAACTGAAGATGCTATGACTGTCGATTTGCTAGCAGAGATTACAGACATCTGTTTTGCAGGATGTGATTCAGAGAGCATCGTCCGCTTGAGTGTACAGCCCATCAATCAAGGACCATCATCCATTCGAAGTGGGATTCCCATCTCTCTATACCGCAAAGATGGTGCTTCATACACCTTTTTGACAGTTGGTCAGACGGTTGATCGATTGGATGCCGGTCAACGGGGCATCGCGATCGAGTTTGAAACACGCTATGGACTCATAGAAGCTGCAGAGACGTTGGTCGCACGAGCAGATGATTGGGGTACTGGATTCGGCACAATATACGAATGCGATGAATGGAACAATGGGATTGAGTTTGCAAACCCCATCTGTGTCCCCACTCCGATAGAAGAGTAAAAATAATCAGTTATTTCTCGGCGGCGACCAAATCAAAGGTGATTTTCATTTCATCTTTGTTTCCAACGGCGCCAAACATAGCTGAATAAGGCTCAATACCATAATCCGTACTCTTTACTGGGAAAGAGCCTTTAAGACTCAAACCATCGGTGTTGGCTACGGTTATTGGAACTGAGATGGTGTTTGTAGTTCCGTGCATGGTAAAGTTGCCATGTAAGGTCATCGTTTCTCCAGAGCCTTCACAGCCAGTCGACTGAAATGTTATCATTGGATACTTATCTGCATCCAATTGGATATCCGAGAGCATGTGTTTTTTGACGTCTTTACGCATAGACTCCGATAGTGTACCCTTGATTCCTGCAAGTTCTCGAATGTCCGGGTTGTCCACTTGCAGATTGTTTACCGGTACAGAAATAGAGATATCGCAGGTGCTGTAATCTTCAGGATCCCATTTCGCCTTTCCAGACCATCCAACTGCTTGAATCGCGTGATCGTGGGATAGATCTGCCGCTAGAGTAGGTGCTTTATACACTTGAACGAACAACACTCCTTTGTTGGATAAGAATGCAACGTCTTGGGGAGCGGCAGAAGCCACTTGGATGAGCGTAAGTACAGGCAACATAAGAACTCCATTAAGCATAGGCGTGTTTATAAACGGGTTAAGAAGCGATTTTATTCAATCAGCATATTGGCTCTGAATTGTCTCTGTGTCAAAACCGATGGGATTGTGTGTTTGATGACGGAAAAGAAATTGCACTTTACATTTCACATTGGACTCAATACCAATTCATATCAGCAGGAGTGTATGTATGAATCTGGAAGCACTACAAAAATTAGCAGAGCAATCATTGTTTGACCAATGGAAAATGTTGTTGTCTCAATTTCAGCAGGACGAAAATACCATTGAAGGCTGGGATTCTGAAGCCCAAGTGTTTTTTGAAACAATGGTTCAACAAATATTGCATGCCGCTTCGTTATCGATGTCTCAAAAGAAAAATTTCTTTGAAGCCATTAATAACTGGGGGGATCCTCGTTTGAGATTCCCAATAGATCAAGAGTATTGGGTAGAGTTAATCGTAGCGGATGTCCCATTGTTGGTGGGTACACATTTGGTCACGATCAAAGAATGGTTGCACTTCTTGGATACGGAATATGACAACGACGATCATTGGTCGATTGAAGGATTGAATTGGCGTGACAATAGAAGGGTGACGTGGCAGCAACTAGCCGCCGCTCCGGATTCTCAAAAATATCTGTTTGACAACCAACCTGTCGTTGGAGTGTCTTGGTTTGAGTCTGAGGCTTACGCTCGGTGTCACAACGCTCGATTGATGGACTTTTTTGAACGAGAGGAGATTGTTAGAGGACCTGAGAAGAGACGGTATCCTTGGGGTAGAGACTTCAAGCACGGCTTTGCAAATACTGAGGAGAGTGGATTTAACAAGCCAGCCGCAGTAGGGCTTTTTGCAACAGATAAAACACCAGACGGGATATTTGATTTGGCTGGAAATGTTGCAGAATGGCAGGGGGATGATGTTGGAGATCAACGTGTAATGCATCCAGGATGCTGGGCCAAAGATTCTATTTCTACGTGGGCGAAGGCCTCAGAATCTCTATCGCCGGGTGCTCGATTGGCATATTTGGGATTCAGATTGGTTAGAGATAAATGACAATATATCGGATTCCGGAAGAGCATATTTTTCCGCCTGTGTCAGAAGCAGAGCCGAATGGTCTATTGGGTGTAGGTGGTGATTTGGCACCAACTAGATTGCTGAAAGCATATCGAAGTGGGATTTTTCCCTGGTACAGTCGAAACCAACCCATTTTATGGTTTGCTCCAGATCCTAGGTTCGTGTTGTTTCCGCAAGAGTTTACAATCCAACGGTCTCTTAAGAAGGTTGTTAAACAAAATCGGTTCGAGATTCGAATCAACAGCGATTTCGCAAGCGTAATTGAGCGTTGCTCTGTGAAACCAAGACCGGGACAGTTTGGGACTTGGATTACAGAAGATATGAAGGTTGCCTATCAAGAATTGCACAAACGTCAGTACTCACATAGCTTTGAAGCATATCAAGATGGAAAGTTGGTGGGCGGATTATATGGTATTCTTACAGGGTCGGTATTTGCAGGTGAGAGTATGTTTGCAGATGTCTCTAATGCATCCAAAGTTGCTTTTGTATGGGCAGTACATCAAATGATTCAATGGGGGGTTAAATTGATTGACTGTCAGGTTCACACAGAACATCTGGAAAGATTTGGAGCACGTGAAATCCCGAGACCGTTGTTTATGCATCTTCTGCAAATATACGCTGAGGAGAAAGTCGTGATAGGTTCGACTTTTGATGAAGGGTTTTATCCGGTGTGAGGAGTTAATACTCCACTTCAAAGAACTCCATTAGATTAGAATAGTGCGGGGAGTGAGTGAAGTCTGTACGCGCATCTCCGTTGAGGAGTATGGTGGTTGGTATTTGTTCTGGTAATACTGAGTTGTAGGCAGGTGTAGAATATACACCAAGATTGATCAAGAAGGTTCGCAACGTCTCATCATCGTTAGAATGGTCATGGATAAAGACAGTTTGTATATCGGGGTGCGCTTGATGGAACCGTTGAATCAGCTGAATATCTCTATGGCTAGCCTTTACATTGACATTCCAAAAGAGAACAATGGTCTGATCCGATAGAGGTAGAGAATTGCCATCTGAGGTTTGTAATGCCAATGGTATTGAATCTGTAGGTTGCAGCTGAAACAAAATGATTCCACTTGCCAAGAGAGCAGACAATCCGATATCGGTCAGTAGAGTACGCATGTGTGGAGCGTATCACTTTCTCTATGTCAATGTAAAATATGGATCAAGAATGCAGAAGGTAGAAATTTCAGATCGTAGAATGAAACGACTTCAAAATACGGTCTCAAATAGATTGGATAAGTTGACAATCGTAGCAGAAGGTACTCATCTACGACATAATTTAAGCGCAATAATTAGAACGGCGGAATCTTTTGGCGTTTCGAATGTACATCTGATATCATCGGAAGAACATAAAATGAGTGGTGCTGCTAAAGGGTCTGAGAGATGGGTTAATCTGATTATTCATAAAAATACCAAACAGTGTTTTGATTTCTTAAAGTCAGAAGGTTTCAAGTTGTTTGTAGCAGATTTTCAGAGTACATCATATACACCGGAAACGATACCCATAACCCATCCAGTTGCTATTGTTATGGGTACAGAATTAGTTGGTGTTTCTCAAGAGGCTCGAGCGATGTCTGATGGTTCTATTATCATCGAGCAGTGTAAGAATATTGAAGAAGCATTTGCCTGTGCCAAACAACTGAACCCTGAACATATTTCAAATTGGTTGTGCATTCTTCAAGTCCCCAATCCTGACCACCCTCTGGCTCACATAGCCCTAAAAGGAGCTAGATCCGGACTTGGTAAGGCACTGTCCCAAGAATGGTCTAGGTGTAAAAGTAAAATTATCTGGGTTTCAACAAACCTAGCACCCAAGGATTTGGCGGAAATT
>CALDQI010000187.1:0-2521 GCA_937911635.1 uncultured Pseudomonadota bacterium
GCTTAGAATGATTCCACCCAAGTTCAATCAGGATATTCGCGTCAATCATTTCAAAGTGGGTAAGCAATCGACCAAGTGCCGATAAGGCAGTCAATACATCGTCCCACAAAACGTGTCTACGACGTCCAATCTCCATCGTCAAACAAGGAACTTGGAGACTGTTCAATACCGCCCCAGACAACGACCGCTGCAATTGATAGCGGCGATAGTCACGCGGTAGATATTCTTTAAGGGTATATAAACCCAGCACTTCAGCCATCTCTTGCATCTGATGACGGACGTGGAGATTTGGAGACAATTGACGGTCCATCAACACATAGGGCACTGCAAGCCCAGAGTCTGAATGAATGTCAATCAACATGTCCAAATGAGGATCCTGCAATGCAAACCAAATCGACCTCAATTCTGGATGAACCGCGACCCTTGAATCCAAACAATTCGGAAACAATCGGTTCAGATCTTGAGCCAATTTGGGTGATTCTCTTCGTACTTCTGCAAGGCCTTCCGGATTCAACGAGGGAAACAACCGAAGTTTCCCCTTTTGCAAGATATGTCCCTGTTCCAAAATTTGATTGAGTACCACCACACCTGTGGACTCATCCCCATGGATATTGGCTGTCAACCCCAAAATCGGACCGATGACTCCTGAATCAATGGTCCAAACTACGCGCTCTCCGCCAAGATGCTCACGAGTCACCTTTGGACTGTTCACGACGCCTCCATCACCCAGCACTTTAAATATCTGGCTTCAGGAAAATGCAATGCCGCTGGGAAATCTGTCCCCGGAACATAATTGAGTAGCAGTCTCAACCGTCGTTTCTCTTTGCGAGATGCATCGAGTATGGCTTTCGAGAAATCTCTGGGGGGCATCTTTCCATTATTGGTTGCCATAACCAATGTACCACCGGGCTTCAATACTCTTAGACAGGCGATCACCAAGCGTTTCAAATCTTTTTGGACGGACCACGTTCCATTTGTCGAATGGGAGAATGAAGGTGGATCAGCAATGACAGTATCAAACCTCTCCCCTTTTCTTCTCAACCGATCGAGCGCAGCAAATGTATCCGATTCAATAAATCGATGGGATTCTGGATCTAGAGCATTGAGGTGAAAATTCTCTATGGCTCGGTCTAAATAGACTCTAGACAAATCGACGGAGGTTGTTTGGGCTCCATGTACAGCCGCAGACAACGAAAAGGCTCCTGTGTAGCAGAACAGATTGAGCAGATGTTTGTCTTGCCACCCCTGATTGACAAGCCAAGATCGCAAGGGTCTCATATCCAAATATAGACCAGCGTCTTTGCTCAACTGTGGATGGACCCAATAGTTGACCCCCAGTTCTTGAACGACAAAACGTTCTGGGAAATGCCCTTTTAACACTCCCAAATACTCCTGCTTCCCATGTGGCAATCGCACATGTCCAACGGCATTGTCAAAAGGATGGACACTCTGTATAGCCTCAAGTAAAGGTGGTACGAGTGGTTTTAGTGACCCACAGGACAATGTCAGAGAAATGCTTGTATCCCAACAGTCGACCACAATCCCAGGCAAATCGTCATTCTCTGAATGCACAAGTCTCCAAGCACTCGTTTGAGCTGCAAGACTCCGCCTTTTTTGGGCCTGGCGGATTCGACGTTCAAAGAATGCTGTATCCAACTCACACACCGTCGGATTAAATCGTCTCACGGACACATTTTGTTCAGAGTCTCGGCCAGCATAGACTCCAACTCCGAGAGACTGTTTCTGCTGGGAAACGATCTCGATAACCGCACCCTTCTGTACGCCTTTTCCAATCCCCAGTATTTCTTTATCGTACACCCAATCAAACTGCTGCCGCAGCCATTGCTCAGAATATCCGTTGACCATCACCTGTCCGTCCCCTACAGAGACCTCTTTGACAGCTTTATTGTGATTCCTTTTCTGTTGATTCAATGGAGTTGTACGGGGTTTCGAACGATGTTTGTTGTTGCGAGCCATAAATCATCCACTCCGCTAATTTGACTACTGAGTTTTCCAGCAATGATTCAAGAATTATGCAAATACATCGCCTGTTCAAAGAACTGTGTAGGCTACTTCGGTCATTGTTAGACAGAATGAGTCACCACTTTGAAGCCCTTTTACGTGATACTGAGTTGTGGGAGTGAGCTCAATTCTGACAACTCTTCATTCGTTTTGCGCAACTCATGGAAAATGGATCTCAAAATAACAATTTGAAAACCGAGTGCCAAGGCGGACGACCCGTACATCAAATCTTGAAAATCCAACATTGCAATACGCCCTACAACCGTATCTTCTTGAGCTATACAATTGGCTCCTCTCAGTTTCCTATCAATTGCAGCGAGAGTACCAAACACCGTACCTGCTTCAATCGTATCGAGTACAACGATGGCTTGTGCAGGAGTTTTACGACTAACTTTAACCGTTCCTTCAAGCAGCAAATAGACTCCATTCGATGGAGATCCCTGCTGAATAATTCCGTCTCCAGACTGGTAAGACTCCAACCGAATGATTGCAGATAAAG
>CALDQI010000188.1:0-12963 GCA_937911635.1 uncultured Pseudomonadota bacterium
AAATCCAAACCTGTGATAGCAAAATCTCCTAAGAAGTCACAGCCACAGATACCCCCCCCTAAAAAGATGACAAAGGCATCGTCTGTTTCGTCTAAACCGGCGAATCAGGAAGCGGCTGAAAAAACAGAGAAAAAAGAAGAGCCGAAACCTGTCGAGGTGGTAGAGAAGGTAGAGGAACCGGCACGACCTTCCGGTATGGTTTCGAAATCGGGCGAAGTTCAAAAGGTACGTTTGGAAAAAAAAGGTCGGGATGTCCCACTTGGTTCAGTAACTCCCGGCGTATATTTGGTATATGCCAAGTTCGATGGGTTTAGTGAATTCAAAGTTGCAACTCTGACAGTCAAAGACGGTCAGAAATACAATATTCATTGTGATGCAACATTTGCTGCCTGCACCATTAAATAGGGTGCGCTTACTTAGTTCGATTGCGTCTGATCGGTGATCTGTTTCTGAGAGAATCCGAACTTGACCTTGAGCTGTAATTCGTGATTGTTCACTTCAATGCGCACATCTTCAACAGTCATGTTCATTTTCAATGCTCCGCCAGCTGGAAGGACCATTTCATTGAGTTGGTCTTTCGGAATTAGAGGTACTGTATTGAAGCGATTGGTTTGTTGGGCCAGCAATTGTCCCGCGATCTCATTGGCCAGTTTCAACAAGACGTGCTCTCCCAAATCCACTTGTGGCTCTTGTACAGATCCAACCACAGCATTGGTGGTTTGATCAAATCGAATATCCCCGAGATGACAGCTGGCTCCGAGCCTCTTTTCGAACACAAAAGGAATCTCAAGATTCTTTTTAAGAAGATACAGTGTACCGGTTGCACTCGCCTTCACATGGGCATCCACACCGATTTTTTGTTCGCCGTAATGAAAGTCTGTACCATCCTGATCGATGAGAACTTTCCAATCTCCTTCCACATGCAACACTTCATCTAGAGTTCTGTAGACTTGTGGTTTGTGTTTTCGCCATATGTCACCGATCCTTCGACGTGCTCTTTGAATGGTTTCGGATGGAGCCTTGTCTTCTATCAGCCCGGAAACCTTCTGACGGACGCCCAATTGCTTGACACCATTGTAGACATTTCTTCCGAGGTCAAAGGCACCATCCGCAACTTGAAATGGTAGTGCTACGCCAACTAGATCATCCCAGAGAGCTTTATTTATGGATAGAGCCAAGTGAAAGTCAGACATGTTCACTCCAAGTTCGAGGTATATTGTATTGTATGCCAAAAATGACGTGTAGTGCAGTGAAAATCAAAGAAACTCTCATATTTGACTTTAAAGCCAACTCAGACATTTGCTCTGTAAGTTTAGGGTGATTGTGCAGGTGGTGATTCTTCGGTGCGTACGCCCAATCTTTCTACTGGTGCGATATCACTAATCACCACGGGGTGGTGCAACTTGGTGATTTTCCACCCATATCCACCCGCCGCTTGAGTAGAGGGCGTTCCCCAGATTTGAGTACAGAAACTTGAAAAGGCAAATGCCCATTTAGCCTCCAATCCAGGAGAGAAGTTTGCCGGGTCTACAACGATCCACTCAAACCCATCCGCAATCAATTCATCTACATCTTCCGGTTCAATGGTTGCCATATGGAATGTACCGACAGATAACTCGGAGAGGGCATGTAAAATTGTTCTCGACTTTACATACGAATCAAACCCGTTGGGCCGATGACTGGTGATGTGATCTCCCAATCCCCCCAAGATCGGTTGCTGATGATGGGTTTGTAGCCATAGCACGTGGCGAGATATCTCATTTGGGGAAATTACGGGGAGCGTGATGATTGGTCCTTTCATCCCAGCGTAGA
The DNA here is from genome assembly GCA_937911635.1 of uncultured Pseudomonadota bacterium. Lineage (GTDB taxonomy): Bacteria > Myxococcota_A > UBA796 > UBA796 > UBA796 > CAJWHX01. The sequence goes on from CALDQI010000188.1 coordinate 1,813, forward strand.
GCCTTTCTTGAAAGCGTCTAGGTGGATGCGATTCAACTGGGAAGTATGGGTTTCTCAGTGGAGTGTCTAGGAAAACCAGTACAATTCCAGCAATCGCGATGCTTCTTCCACTTTTGGGTAGGTATAAAAACCATCGTTCCATCTGTAGCGCTGCCAAGATAGACAGTCCGACGATGACCAAGAGTTCTAGTCTTTGTGGCCACCAAAAGCGTTGAAAGAATGGCATGTAGTCATACAAGAATAGATAGGGGAGTGGGAGTCCAAAAGGCGTCTTATCCATCCACTTTAAATAGGGTCCCAGAGTGAGAATGTATCCAATTACCAGCATGGCAACCCATCGCCGCTTTTCGGGTAAGGTTTGAAAACAAGCATAGAGTCCAATCAACAGTGGTACCAGTGCGATGCGTTTGTCGTCTGGATCTACATCAATGTGGAATAAGGGCCACAACGGCCAGTGAGACTGTTTAATCCCCATTGCAAGTCCAAAGTCTCCTCGAGATAGTGCCCCGAAGTCCATCCAAGGCTCAAGCGAACGAACAACCCCCGGGAGGCTCTCGTAGTCTCTAACCAGAGCCAAAACATAGGGGACACAAATTAGGAGTGTTGTACCGATTGCAATCCCAATTTCCTTCCATCGTTTTCGGTCCCAAAACCAGAACTCCGCAATCCAGATCGGAATCGCAGCGAAGACCAGAAATAGCCCCCAATACCAGTAGGTCAGTGAGGTGCCAGCAACACACAAACCCGTACCTACTGCCCATTTCCAACTGCCTTCCCCTCGAGCAATCTTCAAAATACCCGACAGTCCAACCAGCCAAAAGAAGAGTAGGGCTTGACTCAGCCGACCATGTTGCAGTTCTAGCAGAAGAAAACTGGATGTCTCAAGGGCGATGCCTGCGAACATAGCGGGTAGTAATGAGGCGCCCGCAGTACGAGCTAAGATGTGCATACCCCAAGCAGAGGAGTAGACGATACATGTCGCAAACAGGTTGTAGCCAGTGTACATGCCAAAGAGTTTTAAGAAGGGGTAGGCCAAAAATGCGTCGAGTAGATTGTACTGAGCCACGGGTTGTTGACCGATGGGGAAGTAATTAAATCGTCCATCAAAGGGGTTCTGTAACTGTTCAAGTGAGTGACTGGTCCACCAGTATGCCCATGCAGTACCGGTCCAGTCAGGCTGGTCACCTCCTCCAATGATGTGTCCATCATTTAGCCATGCGGATGAACAGACTACAAAGGCGACGATGGCATACAATAGATGCGGTCCAAAAGTGGACAGGCGAGATCTTGGTTCAGGAGTCATATTCAATTGCTAACACGACTGTCATTGATTCGGCATGAACTGAGAGATTTCTTCACAGATATGGTCGATCACCGACACAGGGTTCTGCGATTGCATGATCCACGAACCGATACTGATACCGTACGCTCCAGCAGATAAGCATCCGTGTATCTTTTGAGAGTTCGATATTCCACCAACCGCTAGGACTGGTATAGCAGATGCTGTACAGATGGCTTGAAGCGATGTCAATCCAGTCGGGACAACAGGTTTTGATGTGGTGAAGACTGCTCCGTATTGGACATAGTGACACCCAAAATGGCTAGCCTTATTTAGGGCTGAAACAGAATGTACTGAGCCACCAAACAACACCATTGGACTGACTGGAGCAGTATCCAACTGAGCCTCTGGTAGATGACGGGCACAGTTTACTGTTGGAAACACCCATCCATTTAAGAGGCATTGATTGGGGTGGGTATTCATCCATTCCTCAACGAGTACCTCAACAGCACTCCAAGATTTCGGATGGTATTTATTTCGAATCTGGAGTGCAACCGTGGGGTACTGCTTCAGAATACTGACAATACAGGACAGTTGTTCTATCCAGTGAGCGTCTGATCTACAATATCCACGTTCACCAATGATTAGGAGTCTAGGGACCGAAACCATGCTTTTCCCTGCATCGGTGTTGAAGCCACGGCATAGTTTTTGGCTGGCATACGACCTGCGAGGTATGCCATGCGCCCTGCAAGAGCAGCCGCCCCCACAGCTGTCGCCATTTGTACTGGATGTTGAGCCCTAGCAACAGCAGTGTTGAGGAGCACCGCATCGCATCCAAGTTCAAACGCTTGAGCGATATCAGAAGCGGTTCCCAAACCGGCATCTACAATGATCGGTACGGATATTCTAGAGCGAATCAGCTCCAAGTTGTGTGGGTTTCGGATCCCCAACCCCGTCCCGATAGGAGAGGCTAGGGGCATGACCGCAGTACACCCAACTTGTTCAAGTTTTTGTGCCAACACGGGGTCGTCGCTGGTGTATGGAAGGACCTGAAATCCAGACCGCACCAAGACTTCCGCCGCTTCTAGAAGTTCCTCTCCATCTGGCAGGAGTGTTTCTTCATCTGCAATGACTTCTAGTTTTATCCAGTTTGTTTCCAGTGCTTCTCTGGATAACTCAGCGGTGAGTATGGCTTCTTTTGCTGTAAAGCATCCTGCTGTATTGGGAAGGAGGTGATAGCCCCGTTCTTTTAGCTGTTGATAGAGATTTTCGGACCCCTGAGTGTGGGTGGGTACCCGTCTCAAAGAGATGGTGACCATTTCCGTGCCTGACGCTTCCAAACAATCCAGCATCATTTGCTGATTTGGATAGCGAGACGTTCCGAGTAGAACTCTAGAATTGAGTTCTAAATTTCCCAGTTGGAACGGGTCGTGACCCAAATTATACTGAGGTGCATGAAAGGGATGCATTTATCCTCCACTGGAAGCCCATAGTATTTCTAGACTGTCGTCGTTTTCGACAGTGGTGGAATTCCACTGTCGTCTTGGAATAACCATTGAATTGAGGGCTACAGCAACACCATTTGGGACTGGTGAGCCGCAGACCTTTTCAACGATATCCAGTACGGAACTGTCTACACTAACCGCTTGGACTTTACCATTTACAAATACATTCATACTCTGCTCGTATCGGGTTTTATATCGATTGTCACTAGTAAAATTGGAGCGAAATGAAAGTAGGTAGAGACGCTTGTTCGAGCCGTGAATTATAAAAATCGATTGGATGAAAAGGCTGCTGGTATCGGTACATCATCAAACAATGCATTGGTGAATAAGGTCGCAGCTGCAGGTGCCAGCATGATTCCGTGGCGATAGTGTCCAATATTGAACCATAGATTAGGGTGAGAACTGGGACCAATCATTGGCTGGTTGTCTCGCAATGCAGGACGAAATCCATGTCCACTTTCTCGTATGATCATTTCATACACGCCAGGCAATACTTGAAAGGCATGGTACAGTAAATCCAACGACGCTCCAGCGGTTTGACGGTCATCAAAGCCTTCTTCTTCCATGGTTGCCCCTAAGTAAAGTTGTCCATTTTCTCGAGGTATGATGTATACATCAGGGGTTCGGATGACATGCTGTATCAGTGGTGCAGCGTTGTCTTTTGGTTCAAGGATTAGGAATTGACCCTTGACCGGTCTCATTGGCAAAGATGGGATGTGTTCCATGCTCCAAGCCCCATCTGCAAGAATATAGAGGTCTGCAGTCTCTGTACGTTCGTTGATCTGAATACCAGTGATGAGACTGTCAGTCGATGAATCTGTACACTCTAGGGTACAGTTTCCTTCAATAAAACGGACACCTCGACGCAACAAGGCAGTTCGAAGACTCTTATACAGTCGTCTGGGATTGACAAAGTGGTCTTCTGCAAACCACAGTCCACCAATGTGACGAGCGAGATTGGGAGAGTGCCTTTTCAACATTCTACGGGTCAACCATTCTTGTGGGAGGTCATGTCTTTGTTGGAACCCAACCAAATGCTCCAGTTCTTGATTGTGATCGTGGTGTAGTGCCACAAGTAGTGTTCCCTGTTGCTGATACCCACACCGGTTTTGCGATAGCGATTCGATTGATGAAACCCACTCGGGATAGGCTCTACAGCTATCGATGCTGAGCTGAATTAACTCCGGAGCACACCCATCGGCCTCACAAGAAGGAGACAGCATGCCTCCTGCAGCCATTGAAGAACTGCCAACGCGATTTGAGTGACACAGTGTGACCGTATGACCTCGTTCAGTGAGCGACCATGCCGTCGAGAGTGCTGTAATGCCACTCCCAAGAATCGCGATGTGCATCGTTGATGGATGCTAGGCAATGATGGTAAATGTAGAGCGACCCATTTGCTGATTGGCACCCACCATGTTTGCTTCTGAGGTATACCGCAAATCAAAATTGGCTTGCGCAGCATCTGTGGAAAATAAGCCGCCAGTTAAGAGAGATGTCACGTCCTTCCCATTGACTTCAACACGATCCTTTTGAGCTTCAGTGTCTTTATTGCTCGATGCTGCGGTAACAGAACCCGTTTCAACAGCGCGATCAGCTGCTTGCACAGAGTTCAATAGGGCGTTGCTTCTGGAGCGCGGCATACTTTGTTCAACAGCGGTTCTAAGGGCACTACTGAGATCTAGGGATAACAGATTCGACATGGGGACCTCTTTTATTTAGGTATTTCTTCAATAGTATCGGATGGTTAAAAGAAAAAGATTACTTCAAGTTAATATTTTTTACAATTCGTATTGTTCATCGGCTGATCTACTTCATCTATGTTTTCTCAAATTAGTATACTATTTTCGGTTGATACCAAGGCAATCCTGTTGCGGTAAAAGTGCATTCTTGAGTATACACTCCTCAGAAGTCGAGTTGGAGTTTCCCATAACCTACAGTTTGATTGAGCTAGATGTTTGATATTGACCGACACAAACGAAATATCCAAACAAACTCACTACCTGATAAACTTACTAAAAGGAAAGGTCGAGAATAAAAAGGGGAGATCGAGAGATGAGCCTCTTTAGACTAGGCGATGGCGTCAAACAAGGCATCAACCATGGTTGAACTTGCTTTTATCAAGCGCGCAGAGGCTGAATATGTAATACCTGCTTCGTTGATACTCGCAACACTACTCTCAGCCGATGCCAGGACGTTTCGATCGGGCAGATCCTGAGTTCTTTGCCTGTATGTGTCAGAGATTTCTACGGTAACGCCAACGCTGTTTGACCCATTGTTGTGGGTGTTGTGGTCGTTCATTAAGCCGGCCATCAGATCTTTGCTGGCTTGATGGTGTTGCTCACTGGAATTGAGTAAGCCTGAAAACCCAGAACTGAGTGCACCCATAGAGGACTGTGCCCAGTTTTGAATGACCTGTGGTAGTGAATTGGTGAGTCTCATACACTCATTTTACCATGCTCTGAATAGAAAATCAAGTGTGGTTATTGCTCCAACCCGTACACGTATCGATAGGTCATCAAGTATCCCAGAACTCTTCGATTGTATCGTCTGGTTTCTGAGTATCCGATGTCGTCGGAGAAGGCCGCAACACTCGGTGGTTCTTCATAGACTCCCATCCAGCGGCGAACGGCTTCCTCTCCTCCGTTGTATCCTGCTATGACCATTGGAAGTGGGTCTTCTAGTTTTAAGTCAGAGAGATTGTTGGATAGCTTCATCAGTTCTTTTGTTCCCAATGAAACGTTGTACCCCGATTGAAAGAGTGTATCTGGATCGAAGGGCTGATGTTCAAACAGAAGCGGGTGCAACTCTTCGGCCACATACGGCATGAGTTGCATCATCCCTCGAGCACCTACGGGAGAGGAGACTCGTGGCTGTAAAGCCGATTCAGCCGTCATGATCGCAAATGGAAGATTCGCGTCTAGAGCATGGTCGCCAATCACAGAGTCGATGATCTCTTTATGGGGTTTTGGATAGCACGCCTGTTGAGCCAGTGGGTCTCCCCCTTTCCATGGTTTGACACAATGTGGTCTCGCTAAGGCTTGCGCCTCTTTATAGGAACCTGCTTCAATGAGAGCATGCGCCAAGAGCAACTTGGCTTGTCGGTCGTTCATTGTCGATTCTTTCAGAGTTCGCAGTTCCCGAGCAGCCAACGATTCAAACCCAACCTCGGCCAATGCACGTCCAGTATGAAACGCTGGTACATCAAGGATTGTTGGGAGTGTATTGTAGGGAGCGTTGTTCAGAGAGACCATTGGAACCGTTGGGTATTCAATGTCGATGTACAATCCGGCTTGCCAAGCGTATCCAGACGTCGGCCACGTACGCACAACGTATTCAAAGCCCTTTTGAGCCTCGGAGTCTTTACCATTGAGTTTCAAAATACGCGCATGCCAAAACGCGGCACCAGGTGCGAGTGAAGAATTGAAGTGTTTTGTTTGAATCTCGGTAAACATATCGGCCGCCGCATCATTTTGACCCAGCTTCAATAGAGACCATCCCATGAAGTATCTCGCCTCGTCGGCATGCTTGGATTTGGGCATTCTTTTCAAGTGCTCTTTAAACAACGGGATGGCTTGTTCTAAGTTGCCGCGATCATATTCTAGATATCCAAGTTTATACGATGAGATGTCGGCCCATTTGGATGTGGGGTGCTCTTTTAGGAGGCGTTTGTAAAAGGCGGAAGAAGCATCGTAATCTCCACTTCGTACAGAAGCGACCGCAAGGTGATAGAGGTCTTTATCTGTTGGCTTTGCAAGCGCGTTCAATAACTGAACGGCTCTGGGATAGTCTTTTGCGCTGAATACATAATACGCGTAGGTCCGTTTACCGGACTCTGATGTGGGAACGGGAAGTTGATCCAACAATTCCAGTGCGGCTTGGTGCAGTTGCAACTTTCGCAATGTTTTTGCCCGACGTTCGATCTGACCCCGTCCAACTTCTGTTGTCGAATTGGGTATGCGTTGACCAAGTTCAATGATTCTATCTTCAGCAAATTGTGCATGGACAGATGTCGGATTTGACATCCAGATCCGCCAGTATACTGGTAGAGCAGCGGCTTCCGAACCGCGCAATCGGGCACCCTCTGCTAGCCACCATCGGACTTCGGCAGGATCGATGCTACCAGCTGGTGGGATGTATCCATCTTTGGATCTTTTGGGTGTGAGGAGTGGTCTCAACAGATCTCTGGCTTCGAGATATTTACCGCTTGAAATATACGACTTGGCTAGAATGAGTGATGCAGATTCCCGCAACTCTGTCGGTGTCTCTTGGGTATTTAAAATGCTCTTACTGAGTCCAATGGCTGTATCGTGCTGCTGAAGTAGTGCCGCACCCTCTGCTTGATATAGCAATGCATAGCTTTGCCATGGGGCTTGTACTTGTTCTAACAGTTCTGTAGCCCTGTCAATCTGTCCGAGTGAAATCAAGCATTTGCCAATGGCGAGTTGATAATTCCATTCCTCTGCAGAAGGGGTATAGCTGGCGGCTTTACCACAATTACCTTGGCGCAGTGCAATACCAATGTCACTTGGTGCAGCGGTCGCTGAAACCATCAATGTCAAAAGCGTAAGCATGAAAACCTCCAGATGTGTGGTCGTGAACTGAAACAGGTGACTGCTGAACTGTATTTCATCGGCACTTGCTTTTGCATAACATCTCAATATCAGTCGGGGTTGAATAGTGGATAAATTAGACCATTCTGTTAGGTAATATTGATTGTGCAGTATAGGTCAAACTTGAAGAGGAGAAATTCATGGCTGGATTTGAAGGGGTTGTTTGGGCACCCAACCAGATGCAATATGGTATTCATTCAAAGCAGTTTAGAATGTTGGATGCGCATGCGACCACATTTGCCATTTCACGCTCTCTTCACTACGGGTTGTTTCAAGTTTTTGAAGGCATTCGATTCTTTTGTACGAGGGGACCAGATGGTTTGGAATTGCGTTTTCTCAATCTACACTTGAATCTAGCTAGGTTTCGAAAAGGAATTTTGTATTCGTTGTCTCCGAAGGATCAATCTCTGGTACCGTCAGAAGATGGATTGCGATCCATTTTCTTAGAATTCTTTCGCTCTCCAGATGTTCGAGCATTTCTAGAACGAATGGCGGATCAAGGCGCTCAAGGCTACTTTCGTCCGTTTACTCTGGATGAAGAAGAATCCATTGGGGTAACCTTTCCAAAGGAACCAGGGATACGAGGCGCATTTTGCTCCTATGAACGATACTTGGGAGAGCCCTTCAACGGAGCCGTCGTGCCCACTCTCGTTCGAGCAGTGGGGGTCAACGGTACCGGCTGTTTGAAATTGGGGTCGAATTATCTCTTGAGTGTCAAAGCCGTACAAGTTGCTCAATCGATCGATTCTTCAGCGCTGGCCGCACTGTTTCTAGACGATCGTCCAGATAAGCCTGTACGAGAACGAGAGATTACAGAGTGGGATTCTTCTTGTTGTCTGATTGCACTTCGAGATGGTCGCATCATTCGGATTCCAGATGGTCCATTGATCTTACCTTCTGTGACGATTCAAGGCGTGGTAGCTTTGGCAACGGAGCGTGGAATTCCGGTCGAAGAGCGAAACGTCACCTATGGTGAATTGCTCGATTGGGTGGCTCAAGATCAAGTTGTGACCATTTGTAGCGTCGGCACTGCCGGGATTTTGAACAGAGTGAGCACCCTATGCCTGGTGGATGAGACGTGTACGCCAGTTGGTGAAATGAAGGCTGATGTCAATCATCCTATCTATCATGCCTTGGATGAGATCCGAACAGAGTACTGGGATATTTTTCGTGGCGTTCATCCAGCCCCAAAAGGTCTCTTACTCGAACGTCATATTCTTTGAGGTTGAGAAATTTGACCGTTCAATATTTCACCCATGTCTCGTAACTGACGGAGCCGTGGGGTGGATTAAGGGGTCCACGAGTGTTGCACGGGAAGATTAAATCGATGGTGTCTAGGTCCAGACTCTGCAGAGTCTAATCGAACAGGGATCGGGGCTTTACAGCCTTCGCTGATGTAGTAATCAGGGTCTACTCCCCAGGTCCAACATTCAATCGTTGGATTGGAACCTGTACTGACGGCTTGTAAGTAGTACGTGACACTGAACTCGTACGTGCTATCTTCATTTGGGGCAGGGAATGCCGTTTTTTTGCCTTCGATGATGTCATCTGTTTTGGTAATTATGGAGACCAAAGATTCTGAATACTCCAACGTCGTCCCACTTTGAGCGAGGGGGTGACAATAAGGCTGGTGGGCAAAGGTCTCTTGGGGTGTAATATAGCCATTGATGCAGTCTTCGGCAGTCCAACATCCATATTCTGTGTCAGCTGCGCACTCGATTGTGCTCTCAACAATCCCAAATGTAAACTCGTACCCAGAACCATTTGTTAGTTCGATTTCGATTCCGGCTTCGGTCCATGACAGATCGATCGTCGGGTTGGGTGCCAACTCTTCTTCAGCTGTATCCGTAGCGGTATCTTCATCGGGGTTCAGATAGAACTGATCGCATCCAGATGTAAACAGTAGACTCAGTGAAACCAACAATGGTGTACGCATGAAACAACCTCATAAAAATGTCTATAGGGCTAGATTACCATAGATGCGTTGAAGTTTCCACTACTGAGAAATTCTATTTGAGTGCTTAATTTTGAAACTCAAAGGCGATATCTTCACCCAACTCCTCTTCTAGAAAAGTTTTCAGGTTCCTTTTGATTCGACTTTCCAGTTGGCGGACACGCTCCTTTGAGATCCCATATTCATCTCCGAGTTCTTGTAGAGAGACGGGACTGTCAGCGATGAGCCTACGTTTCCAGATGACTTGATCTCTTGGATTGGACAGGGTTTCATAGAACTCCTGTAGTTTTTGTGAGATCCGAGAGGATATTTCTTCGTTGGCGACATATTCGTCGGGTGTCTCTTCCCATCCGGAGATAGTTTCAGAGAGTGACCGTGCGTTGTCATCATTCATGCCGATGGGGTTGTCAAATCCCAAGGCTGGTTGATTAAAGTGTTGAGAGAACACAACGATCTCTTCCTCTGGAATATCCATTGAATCAGACAGGGCTTTGGTTGTGGGGGTGACACCCATTTGAACCAACTTTTCGCGTTCTTTACGAAGGTTGTCAAACAGACGACGACCGTGACGGGTTGATCCCAAACGAACGATGCGGTAATTGTCTTTGATGTAATTATAGATGCACGACCGTACCCAGTATGCGGCATAGGTAGAAAAACGAGTGTTGGTTTCATTATAGGGGTCGTATTTCCCCAACGCCTGCATGAGTCCCATGTTTCCCTGCTGAATTAAGTCCAGCACATTGGCCCACTGGCTGTGGAACTTGAAGGCCATTTTGACGACCAATCGCAGATTGGATTTTACAAGTTGTTTTCCAGCCTCTTCATCCCCATCTTCGATGTATCGTACTGCAAGTGCATGCTCCTCTTCTTGACTTAGAATGGGGTAGCGACGAACCTCAGCCAAGTATTGATTGAGAAGACTGGATTTTTGTAGACCACCTTTGGACACCGTAATTTCTTTTTTGTCGGACATAAATTTAGAAACCCTCGAAACGTACACTGAAAAATAAAAACAAATGTAAACTGATTGGAACTAGACACACAATAGAAAAATTGCGCCAATACGAAGTAACCAAATGTACATAGGCACGAATTTGAATTAAGGAAGTCTTGTATGCTTTTCTTTAGGTTGTCTCTCATATGTGGAAACGAACACATAGAAAAGTTTCGGACTGGACGTCCATTTACCATCCCATACTGTAAACTGCATCTAGTTTTATTGTTGGTTCAATTCTTTATTAGGAGTGATCATGTCATTGTTGAGTCCATTGGTGTTGTCTCTTTTGCTGGCTTGTGGCGAAGAAGAAGCGGTTGTCGAAGAAGTTCAACCCGTCGTTGCCGCGCCTGAGCAACCAAAAGCACCGTCAAAAAAAGACATTCTCAAAGACTTTAAACGTAAACTTGGGCAAGGAGATATCGACGGTGCTACAGCTGCATTGTCGGATATTGATGATGAACAGGGCCATTCTGCATTCAGTCTCGCTGGTGGGATTGGTTGGTCTGGGGCATCTGTAGATTTGGCTACAAAGCATGGAGATTGGGCGCGGTTGGTATCAGGTGATGCTCAAGGTAATGTCAACTACGATAGAATAAGTTATTTCAGTGCCGCAGATGTAGCCTTCTTACTTTCCTATGGAAGAAAATTAAATGATAAATTATCTGTGGGTGGATCAGCAAAAATAATTAATAGAAAAGCGGGCGATTTTGCTACTGCATGGGGCTTTGGTATAGACTTGTCTGCGACCTATCACAATAAAGATTGGAAGTTTGCCGTAGTCGCTAAAGATGTCACTACTA
>CALDQI010000189.1:0-5639 GCA_937911635.1 uncultured Pseudomonadota bacterium
CTACGATTGCTGTCTCTACAGGCTCTCCTAGACGCTTACCAATATATTCAAGTTCCGAGTTGCTATGTACAAGTTTAATGACCATATTTGCCACTTCATTCACAGTCACTGGGACACCTGTTCCAACATCTAATTTGATATATCCTTGATAATCACTTTTCATTGCACGATAAAATGCTTCTGCAATATCTTCAATGTAGCAACAATCAATAATCTGTTCCCCAGTATTCCAAATAGGAACGGACTTATTTTCTATGGCATATTTCATAAATGTAGGAACAAACTTATTAACAGGCTCTTGTCTCTGTTCCTTCCCATAAACCCAAAGTAACGATAGAGCAATTGTTGTAACTTTGTACTCGTTCCAATACATTTGACAATAGTTCTCAGCAGCCTGTTTTGTAATGGTATAGGGATTCATCCAATCTTCAGGATTGGGTTTGGTTGCAAAGATATGCTTGGCATTGTGTTTCCGACAATATTCCAAGATATTCACAGTACCATTAATATTCACACTATTCGCTTTGTTGATAATACCCATCTCTGCGATTTCATTTGTGCCTAAAATACCTGCACAATGAATCACAACATCACATTTTCCACATTTTTCGATATCTTCATAGTTAGCGATATCACCTTGAATAATGGAGATTCCATCTAGCATTTTATCGGTTGCTGTGTACCCATTATCTAACCCTATGATTTGAATATCATCCTCATTCAATATTCTTTTGGCTACATGGGAACCAATAAATCCTTTAATCCCCGTAATCAATACTCTCATACTCCCCCCACAATTCTGACGATTTTGTTAATAATTTGCCAAAGAAGGCACTAATACCAAATAATCATAAGTACAAACAAATTCAATGTACACTTATTAAGCGTTGATTATAGTGACGTTCGCCCACGTAGAGACGACAGTAATCTTGTCTCCCCGACTCTTTATTAAAACAAATGCCCAGCGTTCAAAGCGTGACTCATCGAAGAATCGAAACCCCAAACACTCCACATCAAATTACTAGGTTGAAACGGATACGCCACAAATCAAACTTGGTGTCATCGTCAGAATATCAATATCGAATCGCTCTTTTAACCGCTTCGCATACTCTTCAAACTGGGGTTGTATCGATGGGAGATTACCGAGCACAGCTGCATCTATACTCATTGAAAGATTCCACGTCGGGCCAGTGGGAACTGGTACACCAATCACATAGTCAGCATAGTCCAAATATCCATCGACTCTGTAATCTAAGAATACATGCAAACATTCTTTCAACAGTACATCGGTATCAATAATATCAATAATACTATTTCCCCAATTTTGGTACTCTTTGGATGACGTTAACTTTTCCCAATGCATATGAATATCAATATGGACCCCATAAATCATCGTAATATCTACTTCACCAGACATCTTTTCCCTCCAGATTGTAGTATGGATACAGTATACCAAACAGGGAAACTGAGCAAAGTCCGGACTTGTGACCCTGTTGATGTTCGCAGAACTCAAGGATAACACAAATCAGTACCCTACCCATGAGCAAGTTCGCCCATAGCCTCATCTGGTGATACATCTTCAGCATAGACAGCTATGGAGAAACCATGACCACCTCAAAGAATATTCTATTCATCATTGATCCCCAAAATGACTTTCACCCCGGTGGGTCACTGGCTGTACCCGGATCCAACGAAGACAGTAGCCGAATCGCAGAACTCATTCGCAACAATGCAAGCAAGATCGATGAGATTTATGTGTCTTTGGACAGTCACCATCGCATTCACATTGCCCACAGTGTATTTTGGACAAACGACAGTGGTGAGCATCCAAATCCGTTCACTTTGATCACGCATGAGGATGTTCTAAGTGGTCTTTGGAAACCCGTCGACTCTACCCTACTCGAGTATGTCCAAGCGTACACTTGGTGCCTCGAAGAAAAGGGACGGTTTGTGGTGTGCATCTGGCCAGAACACTGTTTGATCGGAACTCCTGGACACGCGGTTGTCCCAGTGCTGAACGACGCACTGCAAGAGTGGGTCAAAACACAAATGAAGACCATTCAGTACATTCACAAAGGGATGAACTGTTTGACTGAGATGTACAGTGCCCTCGCTGCAGAGGTCCCCGTAATGGATGACGCGAGCACACACCTCAATCAAGATCTGATCGAGAAACTGCACACTGCAGACACCCTTCTAATCTGCGGCGAAGCGAAATCCCATTGCGTCAACTACACCATGCGTGACTTGGCAGACCACTGGAACAAAGACATGTCTGCACTGGTCTTACTGTCGAACTGCACTTCAGCCGTCCCTGGGTTTGAAGAAGCCGCAGAACGGTTTGAAGCCGATATGGAGGCACTTGGTTGCCGAATTCTTCAGCACGACACCGTTGTGCTGTAACCGCTAACAGATTCTACGACGGATCTTCCTATTCTTCCTCTTCCTGCTCACAGGTGTGCGTGTAAGACCGCAACAGGACAGATGCAGGGCTGCCTTCTTCCCAGCTGAGGAGCAGGCTGTTCGCGTCCTCTGTCCAAAGGGAATAATACTCCGGACTCTCTAGGTCGCCATATCCAGTCATAATCACTTGATCTTCCGAGTTGAATACAACAAAGGAATCGTCTCGCATTTCATATTCACCAAGAGAGTGGTCACCACGGCGCAGGCTGTCTACAGGCTGCCATTCAGTTGCGTCTCGGTCCAACTGCTCGCGAACGCGATGGTATTCTTGTCCATCATCGGTGATCATCTGACGATAGGTCGACAAATGAGGGAGATCTGTATCGGAACCATCGTCATCTACTGGGTCGTCAAACAACGTTCCCGTTCCCCATACGCCATGCTCAGTCAGGTGCCCACTGGCGTCGTAACTCCACGTGCTCTGATGAACATAGGCATCATCGACATATAGATCTCGCTGAGTCAAACTGTCCGCACCGTCGTAGGTGAAATTAAGGCGCTCCACCTGTACTTCGGTACCGTCTGCAGTCGTACTCGTACTCGTCAGTTCATCTGACATGATTCGTCCATCTTCAATCTGACGGCTGCGTACAATATTTAGAGTCTCCTCTCCAGATTCAGAAACCCGAACCTGCTCTTCAACCATGATGCCATTTTCATAGTTCATGGTAATGGTCGATTGACTATCCTCATTCCCGTAGAACGGATACATCCCAGCAATACCGCCATGACCAAACCAAGATAGGTCACCATACATCCAGCCATAACCGCTGTATCCATATGCGAATCCGACTCGATCTGGGATATCTTCACGTGACCAACCGAGTTGATACACTTCATCTTGATCTGGATACCCGTACGCGAGGGAGACTGGTGGCGTTATGCAATCGTCATTCTCATTCGACAACGACTGATCCCAATGAGAGTCGTAGTCTCCAGTAGAAATGGGCACCATATTGTCTCCACCTGTAATCCAAGTGTAGTCTCCGAGCAGTACGCTTGTGCGAGACACGAGGTCGCCCCCTTCGTAGGTCCACATTTGCGTTAACCACAACTCATCCTCAACAAGTCGAGTCAATTCTGCCAGTCTACCCTCTTCATCATACGAAAATGTTGCTGTGTTGTATTGCCCATAAGAGTTCGTATACGAAGACGTGCTCATTCGACCATCGTCGTCGTACGTCCAACTAAGTGATGTTGTCCCACCGCTGCTGTTGATGAAGTCTTGCATTTCCTGTTCAACCAGCAAACCATTCTCCCACTGGTTGGTGGTGACAAACCACCGCTCTGCATTGAAGAAATAGGTCTCTTGCAGCGTATTTCCAGATGTGTTGTAGATTCGTTCCACTCGTCGCCCAGCCGTGCTCCCAGTCAATTCAAATGAAAGGTCTAGTTCGATGGTTTCGACACCTTCCGTGATCACACGGCGACCTTCAACAAGACCTTCGTACATATCCTCATACTGCCCAAACAAACCGAAGCCATTCTCTGAATGCTGAGACCATGCAAACGCGAAACTTGGAAGGTCCTGCTCGCAATTGTCAGGGTCTTCACACTCTTCATCGGTGGGAGATGCAAACGCCTCCGAAGAGTCACTGACCCCGTCCCCGTCAGAATCAATGTCTATTCGCTCTAGGAAACAGGCTTGCTCTTCAACCTCAAGCGCTTTCTCAAACAGATCCACTGCCATTTGCGGGGCTTGATCATTTGGCTGAGGACCACAGGCCTGACGCTGAGGAGGATCTGTATCATCCGGTTCAGTTGAGGGTTCCGTACTTGGCTCTGTACTCGGTTCTTGGCTGGGCTCGCCAATAGCCGTATCCCCTGTGTCATTAGTATCTTGTGCATCTTTGTCACCACAAGCCAACATCAACGTTAAATAAACAATCATCCTGTCTCCTTACCAATGGAATTCCATCATCGATTGTGTGTTATTACCTACATAGTAGATGACACGCTTAATTTTCTCCACTATGAGAGTGGATTAAGCACTTTTTTGACATCTCGGAATGGAATGCATTCTACCCGATGCATCCCTCCTTCTATCCTGTGTAGTCTCTATAGACTGCGTGCCAATCGAAGTCCAACAGAGTGGTCCTCGTAGTCCGCATAGTAGAGATAGCGATATGTTACACGTAAACTACTCGAACTGTCTAGCCAGCTTCCACCACGAAGCAAGCGGAACCGTTCACTCTTCGTTGTCGTCATATCTGTGTCGTACTCGGTATCATAATGACCTTTCCAATCCCATACCCACTCCCAAACATTTCCACTCATATCGTAGAGTCCATACCCATTCGGTTTCTTCTGACCCACAACTTGCAACTCTTCACTGTTGCTAGCATCCCAACCAACCTCATCTATTGTATCGCTACCGGAATACTTGAAAGACTCACCTCCCCGCGCAGCATATTCCCATTCTGCCTCTGTTGGTAAACGGTATCCTTCACAATATTTATTCGGCCACGTAACGTCTAGTCCGTCGATGGTATAGCATTGCTCCAATCCTTCTATCAATGAGAGGTCGTTGCAGAATTGGACAGCATCATACCAGTTCACATTCGAAACGGGTCGATTCGCACCCTTTGTTGAACTTGGATTGACCCCCATCACACGCTCATACAATAGTTGAGTGACTTCATTCTTCATCAAATAGAAGTCTCTATTGATGATCACTCTGTGCTCTGGCTTCTCATTAACGTTACAGTCCGAGCCTTGCTCTTTGGTACATCCCATCGTAAATATACCGGCTGGAATCCTAACCACAGGAAGTAGACCCTCTAAATCCACGACCGGTCCCTCATCGACATCTTGTCCCCCATCATCTTGAACAGAACTTCCGACTTTAGATTTCAAATTTTGGAAGTTGAATCTTTTATCCGTTCGACAGGCGATTACACTGATGAGTCCAAGTATGGTCATGAGGCGCATGGGTTTTTCTCCAACTAAGTAGCATACTTGTATCGAGTTCACCCTCGTGTGTAAAAGTGTTTGCAATCGTGTTGTCACTGTGATTGAACAATGATGTACACTTGAATGCAGTCGAAAATTCATCCACATTATGAACTATCTCTACTCATCGAGTTCAAACTGAACTTTGAATTAATACCGTACGCAAACACACAGCCGTCTCTATCGATTGTCAAAACACCTCGTACCAATACTTTTGGTTATTC
>CALDQI010000190.1:0-2736 GCA_937911635.1 uncultured Pseudomonadota bacterium
TGTCGTCATCATTGTGGATTGACAGATGCTCTGATGTAGACGCTCCCATTCTCTTTGGTCGATTGTAAGCGTGGATATGCCCTCTGGAATCTCGTGTATGGGATTTCGTCCTACGTTCAATCCCTTTAAGCCAGTCAGTTGATTCATCGATTCTGGCAAAGTCGTCAGCGCATTCGCATAGAGTTCAATGTACTGCAACGATGTCAGGTTCCCTATGTTGTCTGGGAGAGAATGTAGCTCGCAAGAGTTCATCTTCAACTGTGTGAGTGCGGTCAATTGAGTAAAGGAATCTGGGAGGGTTCCAAGTGGACATCCGGAGGTATTGATGACTGTCAGGCTGGTCAGTTTTCCAATCGAATCTGGAAGTTCCGTTACAGAATTGCTCAATAAATCAAGGGTTCCTAGATTGCGTAGGTTTCCAATGCTCTCCGGTAGTCTAGTTATGCGACAGCCATCAAACATTAGGTAGGTTAGATTGGTCAGGTCTCCGATAGTGTCTGGAAGATCTATAAGATCGGCATCGTAGGCGTAAATGGTCTCTAAAGTAGTCATTTTACAGATTTCTTCAGGCAGTGTTTGAATGTATGTGCCTTCCAATTCTAGTTCTTTTAGGGGGAGATTGAGTATGGCATCGGGTATGGTTGTAAATTGGTTGCTACCCAGTTCTAGATTCGTTAACGGCAGATCTCCAAGAGAAATCGGTAATGTAGACAGTTGATTGTTGTAGATGGTTAAGTTGGTCAATTTAGTTAAGTTCCCGATGCTGTCTGGCAGTTCGGAGATTTTGTTGTTGCCGATATTGAGAGATTCTAGTTTTGTGAAGACGTCAATTGCAACGGGTATGTCTGTCAATTGATTGTTGGCAAGGCTCAACCTGCGTAGACTGGGAAATTGAAACAGTATCGTCGGCACGGTTTTGAGGTTCATATTACTGATGTTGATCCTTGTGATTTCATCTGCTTGATCAGGGTTCCACTCGAACCATTTTTCAAAGCACCACCAAGCGACCCTCATTCGATGATTCCGATGTATCTTCTGCAATTCTTTGCTTAGGGCTGTTGTATCGGTAATCTGTGGAACATTCTCCATCTGACTGCGAAGGAACTCCATGAGTTGTTCTTCGGTGTCGACGAGACTTTCTAGCAATACCAGACCTTGGTCGATAAAATCACCGTTGCTCTCTTGTAGAAGAGACTCAATTCGATTTAGCTGTTCGCTGGTAAATGACATCGTGTGCTCCATATGTCGTTATGTGAGTGTACCCATGTAGTCTATTTGACGTGACTGGAACTCTTTATGAATCCCTTGTATGCATGTCAATCGTATTGTATGTGGCAAAGTGGAAGTTTCTTCTGCAAGGCTTCAATATCGAGTGTGGATTCGAGAGCTGTATTTCGGATGTCTAGCAGTCTCAGCTGTGCGAGGGACCACAGAGAGTCGGGTAGATTGAGTCCTTCGATATCCGATAAGATCAACTCTTCCAAAGCCTTAAGCTCTCCGATACTCTCTGGTAAAGTGTTGAGTTTGCTGTTGCGCAGGTTCAGTATGCGAAGTGTCTTGAGTTTTCCAAAGTCATTCGGAAGTCGACGGAGTGGAACGTTTCTCGCTTCGATGACCTCTAAAGTGTTCAATCGTGAGATAGAAGGGGGTAAAACAGAAATGTCCTGGTGACTGATGTTTAAGACGATGAGTTTACTGAGTTGACCTACACTGTCGGGCAACGCGTGAAGTTGAACCGGAGGGGTACTGTTTTGCCAGGTTGACTTCGGTTTGGGGTCTGTTTCTTTGGCCAGAGCCCGCAAGTCTAGTACTTCTATTTCAGTCAACTCTCCAAGCCACGAAGGTAGAGAGCCTATCGAGTTTCCATACAGTCTGAGGGTATGCAATTGTGTTAAGTGTCGTATCTGTGTAGGGACTTCTGTGAAGGCATTGTTTCGTAGGTCGAGACTGCGTAATTCAGTCAGATTTCCAAGATTATTGGGTAGTGTACTCAGTCTTAGGAAGCTGTTTTCTTCGCATCTCAAGTCTAGTTTTCTCAATACGGTACTGTTGCACAATTGTTCTTGTATCGCTGTCCACTGACTATAATCCAATCGAAGCGCTTGAAATACGTCGGGTAATGATTGCAGTGGGTTGTTCGAGATGTCGAGAGTGGTCAGCTTTGTGAGTTCTATCAACCTTGCCGGTAAAGTGGTCAGCTGGTTGTTCTGCAAGTGAAGTACCCGAAGATTGGATACTTGAGAGATGCTTTCGGGAAGTATAGTGAGTTTGTTGTTTTGTAGATGCAACTCTTCCAAGGTTTCCAAATTTTCCAACGTATTTGGTAAACCCGTGATTCGATTGTGTTCAAGGTGCAACACCTTCATGCCGTACCAACATTCGGTATCCTCAGGAAAAGTTGACAACGCATTTTTGGATAGATTGAGGTGTGTGAGTGCGGTGGAGTATAGAATATTGGTGTGCAACGCCTCGAGTTTGCCCTTGCGTATATTGAGGTGTGTAAGCGTTGACCAATCGATGTGATTTTGAAGGGCGTTCCACTGGTTTACGCTGAGTGTGAGTGCTCTCAATCCATTCGGTAGACTCGACAATGGATTGCGCTGGACGTTTAACTCGACGAGATTTGTTAGTTGGGCCAAGAACGGTGGCAGCTCTGTAAATTGATTCCGTGACAAATCGAGTTCGGTCAATCGAGTGAGTTTGGCGAGGCTGTCCGGTAATGTCGACAGTTTGTTT
>CALDQI010000191.1:0-1282 GCA_937911635.1 uncultured Pseudomonadota bacterium
CGATGAACTTCCAGAAGATGTCAAGCAGGCATTAGAGGGGAAAGGACATTCTATTTTCCCGATGCCTCTCAATGCTTCTGTACAGGTGATTCACTGTATTGAATCAGACTGTTATGCCGCATCCGATCCTCGAAAAGGAGGGACACCTGCGGGACTGTACTGACAGTACTATTCTATTTCTTCTAGATACCTGATGTGTGCGATAATATCTGCGACGTCCTGATCCGTGAAGTCTGGAAAGGCGGGCATATTTCCTTGACCATTCCATATGTAGTCTGCAATATGAGCGTCCGGTTGTCCCAATATATAGGTGCCACCATATCCACCGGTACCATCTGCTCCATGACATCCGCTACAGGATGGAGTGAACAATTCTTCCCCTTTGACCTGGTCCCCTTGTTGAAGGGCGATGTGATCATGATCGTGATCGTGTTTGTGCTCTCCGCAACCCAAGATGAGGGTGAGTAGTAAAGTCGACATGATTTGCTCCATTGAGATACAGTATATCGTAAATGGAGGCTCTATGTTTACGATTGTATTTTGGCTGGGTTGTGCCGGGTCACAAAAAATCATTCCTCAGACTCCACCTACTACCGGTGCGACAATCCTTGAGACCATCGATTTGAGTACCGAATTTGGACCAGAGTTCAATGGGTGGTACTATCACTTAACCCTACAGGAAAGTCTGCAAGGAACAGATATTGTACTTCCAGCCGAGTCTGGTTGGGCGGCGATTGGTACAGAGGATAGAACACTGCTCGGCACAGGATTCTTTCCGCTTTCCAGTCCGAGTGAGATTTGTGCGTCCGGGTGTCGATTGTTGGCGGTGCACACCAGTCAGTCGAATTCGAATCAGAAGATTCCCATTCAAGCAGATCACTCCTTGACCAAACAAGTGGCTCCCAAAGACTCTGTTGGAATAACCATGTTGGATACGTGGACTCAACCACTGACCACGTTGCCGATATCGACCAAAAATCTTCGTTTACGCGCCGTTACACTGGCACCAAATGGCAATGTCGGTCAGCACAAACATGAGGGTCGACCCTCGTTCGCATACATTTTATCTGGCGATGTGATTGAACATCGAGGTGACGGTGACGGGGAGCACTCTAGAGGACATCGAGTGGCAGAGCGCAGTGGGTTGGTTCATTGGTGGGAGAATGGAGAGTCAGACTCGACCATCGTGGTGTTTGACATTATTGACGCCGATTAGGCAGCATTTGTTTGATCAATCCGTGCACTTTGGATCCCCATGTCCACGTTTTGGAAGCATAGATGG
>CALDQI010000192.1:0-7293 GCA_937911635.1 uncultured Pseudomonadota bacterium
TTTTGGTGTTGGTGGTGACATCAACATCGCTGCCACAAAAGGGATTGCAGCAATACGAATGAGTGTCAAGATGTTTGGGATGTTCCAAAATGGAATGGGTTCTTGAGACATGCCTGTTCCTTATTCAAGGTGTGATGGGGCGTTCCAATAAAAATAATTCGTACAAGTCCATAACTCGTTCAACGTAAACTTGCGTTTCTTCAAATGGTGGAATGCCTTTGTATTTTTTTACATTCCCAGGACCGGCATTGTATGCGGCAAGTGCCAGCTCCATGTTTCCAAACCGATCGAGATTCTTTCGTAAGTATTTGCTGCCTCCATCGATATTTTGTGCTGGGTCCCATGGATCTGTGACACCGAGCCCATCGGCTGTGGCAGGCATGAGTTGCATGAGTCCCTGTGCACCAACTCGTGATTTCGCATTGGGGTTCATACCGCTCTCGGCCATGCACACTGCTTTGATCAATGCTGCGGATAGCATATATTTGCGACTGGCCTCTAAGATCAGATGATCGTAATCGTCCATACGAGGGAAGTTTTTATTGGTGACGACCTTCTTTTCGGGTGGAGGACCATCCACATCAAAGACGACAAAATCTTGATCTTGATTGGGTGAATCAGTGAAGGTAATTGTCCCATCTGCACCAACAGACATGTAGACGTCTTGAGCGAGGACAAAATGTACGAAGAGGAGCATGTGCAACATGTCTCTCATTTAACCACATTGGGATCGATATGTGTCATTTATACCGCATTCTTTTCCAGTTTTCTCTCTTCGCATTTTTCATGGTTATCCGATAAAATCAAATGTGTGGAGTTGAATATGCAGGCAGTGGATGTATTGATAGTGGGTAGTGGACTGGCGGGATTGCGGTTGGCGTTGGCATTACCGGAAACGGTATCGGTTGTCATCGTTACAAAGCGATTGGTGCAAGATACCAATACTCAATGGGCTCAGGGCGGTATTGCTGCAGCTTGGGAGGAGGATGATTCTTGGCAAGATCATGTGAAAGACACCCTTGTTGCTGGAGCAGGTCTCTGTCGCCGAGAGGTAGTGGAGTATGTGGCGCGTCAAGGGAAGCGTAGGGTTCAAGACTTAATAGATTTGGGCGTGCAGTTTGATCGAAAGTATCAAGACCCTTCACGATATTCTCTGCACTTGGAAGGTGGGCACTCAGCCAAACGAATCCTCCACCATGCAGATTTGACAGGCGCAGAGATCATGCGGGCCCTTGTTGATCAAGTTCGAGTTCGAAGCAATGTAACGGTCTTGGAAAATCACATGGCCATCGATATTATCTCTGAATCATGGCTGGCACGTAAAAATGGAGGTCTACCGCCGACAGTCGACGGGGCACTCGGTGCATATGTATTGAACCTCGACAGTAAAGAGGTCGTGGCTGTTTCGTCAAAAGTAGTGTCTCTTTGCTGCGGCGGTGCTGGGAAAGTGTATTTGTACACATCGAATCCGGACGTTGCGTCTGGAGACGGTATTGCGATGGGATGGCGAGTTGGGGCAGCCGTTGCCAATATGGAGTTTGTTCAATTTCACCCGACCTGTTTGTACCATCCAGAGGCTAGAAACTTTTTGATTTCCGAGGCGCTACGAGGGGCTGGTGGCAAGTTGAGGCGAAAAGATGGGGTGCGATTTATGCTTCAGTACGATGAACGAGCAGAACTTGCTCCTCGTGACATCGTTGCTAGATCAATCGATGCAGAACTCAAGAAGAGTGGTGAAGAGTGCGTGTATTTGGATATGCAGCATCTGTCTCGAGAAGACTTGCGTCGTCAATTTCCCAATATATTCGAAGGGTGTTTGAAATTGGGGATTGATATCGCGACGGATTTAATTCCTGTTGTTCCTGCAGCACATTATTTCTGCGGTGGTTTGACTGTTGATTTGAATGGAGAAACAACAGTTCGGAATCTTTTTGCCATTGGTGAGACATCTTGTACTGGACTTCATGGTGCCAATCGACTGGCGAGTAATTCCCTTCTGGAGGCGGCAGTCTTTGCCGTCAATGCTGCGAGAGCGATTGAGGCTCGTTTGCCAGATCTACCCGTGCCAAATTCGCTACCAGCATGGGATTATGGGCATGCTTCTGATCCGGACGAACAGGTGGTTATTTCTCAAGTGTGGGATGAGATTCGCCGATTTATGTGGAACTATGTTGGGATTGTACGAACAGACCGGCGATTGAAACGTGCACGAAAGCGATTGCATTTGGTGCAAGAAGAGATCGATCACCACTACTGGGATTTTAAAATCACAGGTGATTTGTTGGAGCTTCGGAACTTGGCGATCGTCGCTCTATTGGTTGTGCAGTCCGCATTGAAAAGGCGAGAATCTAGAGGGTTGCACTTTACTCGTGACTTCCCAGAACCCGACCAACGCTTGATTCAAGACACTGTTCTCAAGCGATCGATGTGGTGAGTGGTGGTTAAACAGAGCCCACGATCGACGTGAGTTCATCTATCTGTTTTGGAATCATGGCAGTGAGATTTTCCGGTCCCTCTGTGGTACATCGGATATCATCTTCAATACGGATGCCGCCAAATCCCTTCCAATGTTCAAGGACGTCCCAGTTTACGACATCTTTGAAGGTGGCGTAGAGGGTTTGATCGGCAAATATGGCAGGACAAATATAGAATCCTGGTTCGATGGTGACGACCATATTGGGTTCTAAATCCATATCCATTCTTAGATAGCCCGTTCCAAACTGAGCGGAGCGAGTTCGTCCTTTTGCGTAGGCTGCTCGATCTCCAAAATTTTCCATGTCATGCACATCGAGACTCAACAGATGACCGATTCCATGCGGGAAAAAAAGCGCGTGGGCTCCTTGTTTAACCAGGTCTTCCGGATTGCCAATCAAGAGCTTTTCATCCACCAAGAATTCCGTCAATATTAGTGACGCAGCCATGTGGACATCACGGTATCGCACTCCTGGACGAACCATGGCGACAGCCTGTTCTTGAGAGCGAAGCACCGCTGCATAGGCTCGACGTTGTCTAGGAGAAAACTCACCAGAGACAGGCCAAGTTCGAGTGACATCTGTTGCGTATCCAAAGGGAGATTCGGCACCACCGTCCAAGAGCAATAGGTCGCCGTCCTTCAAGTGATTTTTGTATGCGTGATTGTGAAGGATTTCTCCATCTACGGTCACGATGCTGTGATACGCCGTCTGTAACCCAGCTTTCTGTATTGGGTGATGAAATGCCGCCGCGACATCCAACTCGTGCCCACCAACTTTGGTGTGTTGCATGGCGGAACGATGGGCTTGGTCTGTAATCTGTGCCGTCCATCGGAGTTGTCGAATCTCGTCATCATCTAGAATACGCCGCATTTCAATTACGCTGTCAATTAACCCTTCAGAACCATTGTGTTGTCCAAATATCAGATCCATGTCTAGAAGTTTGCTGAGCCATTGATTGGTTTCAATATCTGCGATCGCAATGCTGTGAACGTCTCTTTGCTGTTGCATGAATGCGTCTAATGAGGCTCGGGGTTTCCAGTTTAAAAATCCAAGCCGCCGCGCAATCTCCTCATTGCTTTCATGTGGACCGTGCCACAACACATCACTGGGATGTTGGGCAGGTAAAAACAGAATGTCCTCAGAAGAGCTTGAGAACCATGCGGCATTGGGATGATCGACACCGGTATAATACCAAAATGTCGAATCTTGTCTAAACGGAAGGGTGTTTGCGGGGAAATTTCTAGGGTGATCTCGATTGCCCATCAATAGGATGGAGCCATTCACCATGTTTTGCAGTCGCTGTCTGCGCTGAACGAACCGTGTCGTAGGAATTACTGGATGTTGCATGGATACCCTTTTGCAAGTTTATTGAACGGGTTCTGATCGCTTTGCGCCTTCCAATCGATGTAGAAGCATCGCAAAGTTGCACGGTTTATGATTGATGTTCAGCTGTTGCTCTAATATTCCTTTCCACGCATCTTTACAGGCGCCTGTAGAACCAGGCAATGCGAAAATAAGAGTGCCGGAGAAGAGTCCTGCACAAGCACGTGATTGAACGGTGGATGTTCCGATGGTTTGAAAACTCAAGTAGCGAAAGATCTCTCCAAATCCCGGGATCCATTTTTCAACGATGTCTCCAACGGCCTCTGGAGTGACATCTCGCTTTGTAATACCGGTTCCACCTGTCGTTAAAATGACATCGATATCCTGTCTGTCTCCCCATTCACGAAAGGTCTGAACTAGGGTTGCCCGTTCGTCTTTAACGATTGAATAATCGATCAATGTGTGGCCCGATTCTTGTAGAGCCGTACAAAGATAGCGTCCGGACTTGTCTGTGTCCACTGTTCGGGTATCTGATACTGTGCAAACTGCGATCCGTAAACTCATAGGCTCTCCAAACAAAAAGTGACCTTAACCCTGTATATCTCAATTCGCTTGTTGCTCAAAGATTTGGAAGTCGATAGAAAAATAGACACCACAAATTCAGGAGATGATGATGGCTGTTGTTTGTATTGCTGGGGCAGGGGGGATAGGGCGTGCAGTGGCGGTATTGCTGCGGCAAATGTATGGCAAACCAGTAGATGTGTTGATTGGAGATATCAATGAAGAGGCTAGGCTGAATGCGGTGAATTGGATCGCTTCGGCAGGTTCCTCCGGTGGACGATTGGAAAGTTTTGATATGTCTGATGATTGGCAGGCCGCGTTTGAGCAAAAGGGGCAGTCGATTGATATCGTTCTGGATTGTTTGCCTGGTCGGTTTGCACCATCGATGGCCCGTGCTGCGCTTAGATTTGGAGCACACTATGTCAATCTGACAGAGTACGTTGCGGAAACAAAAGAGATTATGGCACTCGCAAAGGATGCAGATACAGGGTTTGGATTGCAATCTGGTGTGGCACCTGGATTTGTCAACGTACTTGGGAAGGCATTGTTTGAAGAGTTTTGTACAGAGTATGGCGTAGAGACCGCAAAATCTTTGGAAATGCGTGTAGGGGCTTTGGGTAGAAATGCTGTTGGTCCTCACTTTTACAATTTTACTTGGTCACCAATTGGAGTGGCAACGGAGTACATCAAACCTGCTGAGGTTGTCCGAGAACACGAGTTTAAAACGATGCCATCACTCTCAGAACGCCGTACGGTTTGGGTTGATGGGTTGCTGTTGGAAGAAGACCTGACCTCTGGGGGAGCAGCTGATTTACCAAAGACCTATCAGAAACAGATAGCCAATATCGATTACAAAACATTTCGCTATCCTGGTCATTGGGCTTGGGTCGAAGAGCAAATCGCCAATATGTCAGGAGGCGTCAATGTCATCGATGAACTTGAGAAACTGATGTTGTCAGAGGTTTCAGCAGTGGAAGAGGATTTGATCATTGTATACGCGGCGGTTGAAGGAAAGGATGCAAATGGTTCTCTCAGACGAATAGAGGCTAGCTATCGCGTAGAGCCCATTCAAATCGGAGCTGCAAAATTGCGTGCCATTCAATCTACCACAGCGGCTGGTATGGCAGAAGTGGCTCGGATTTTACTTGAGGGAAATCACAAGGGAGTCTTGCTACAGTCTCAAATTGATCCGGTATCCTACCTCAATGGACCATTTGCAGGTGCAATATACGGCGATCGCCGTTAAATACTTATAGATAAACGACAATCGGTCATGCCTAGACTGGCTTCGTTTATACTTTTTACTGTATCAAACATGTTCGGTTGATTCACAACCAAGGGAAAGACAATGCCATCGTACAAAAAAATTGTGTGTGCCTATTCTGGTGGGCTGGACACCTCAGTAATGATTCCATGGCTTAAGGAAAATTACAACGCTGAAATTATTACCTATACTGGAGATTTGGGTCAGGGAGAAGATTTGTCCGGGATTCGTGAAAAGGCTTTGCGAACTGGGGCATCACATGCCGTTGTTGACGATTTACAAGAGCGATTTGTGAATGAGTTTATCTTTCCAGCCCTCAAAGCGAACGCTCTGTATGAAGACAAATACCCTCTGCATACAGCCTTAGGTCGCCCTCTTCTAGCACAGCGTTTGGTGGAAGTTGCACTCGAACATGGGGCGGATGCCATCGCTCACGGCTGTACAGGAAAAGGGAATGATCAAGTTCGGTTTGAAGTGACCGCCCGATCTTTGGCGCCAAATATGGGCGTAATCGCACCACTGAGAGAGTGGGATATGCTCACTCGTGAGGATGAGATTGACTATGCTTTGGAACGCGGCATCGATATTCCCATTACCAAGGCCAAGCCGTACTCGATTGATCAAAACATCTGGGGATGTGCAATTGAGTGTGGAGAGATGGAAGATTTGTGGAACGAACCACCAGAAGATGCTTGGATCATGACGTCGGATCCATGTACTGCGCCTCGTGAGGTCACAGAGATGACATTGGGGTTTGAACAAGGTGTCCCCGTTTCAATTGACGGTGTTCGTAAGGACGGAGTGTCGATCATCAAAGAACTCAATGTCATTGCAGGAAAGTATGGGATTGGTCGCATCGATATGGTTGAGAATCGAGTTGTTGGACTCAAGTCTCGAGAGGTTTATGAGGCTCCCGCCGCAATACTTCTTGTGACGGCCCATAAAGAGATTGAAAGCATCGTGATGGATCGTGATACCTTTAATTATGCTCGTCAGATCCAACAAGATTATGCAAACCTCATTTACGATGGAAAATGGTTCGGTATGCTTCGTCCAGCTTTGGACGGTTTTTTGGCCCAAACACAGCAATTTGTAACGGGTGAAGTTCGCATGAAACTGTCTGCAGGTATGGTACAAGTGGTCGGCCGTCGGTCACCGTATTCTCTCTACGATGAAGGTCTTGCGACTTACTCAGATGGAGATACATTTGATAGAACCGCTGCTGAAGGCTTCTTGAAACTGTACGCGTTGCCTTATAGAACGATCGCAGCAGTTCAGCAGCAAAACAAATAAACAGGCAGTCACTTTTGATGGAGAGATGACATGGCACTTTGGGATGGACGGTTTGATGGTGGTCCAAGTCAACTAATGCAGGAGTATGGTGAATCTCTCACTGTGGACCTACAAATGTGGGCAGAAGACATCGAAGGTAGTAAGGCACATGCACAGATGCTGTTTGAAGTGGGATTGCTAACCGAGTCTGAAAAAAATCAGATTATACAAGGCCTTTCACAAGTGGCACAAATACTGGCAGATGGCTGGATTCCTGGAATCGATCAAGAAGATATACACATGGCGGTAGAAGGAAAACTCCATGAACTCATTGGTCCCGTAGCGGGCAAGTTACATACAGCCCGATCTCGAAATGACCAGGTTGCAACAGATGTTCGT
>CALDQI010000193.1:0-8099 GCA_937911635.1 uncultured Pseudomonadota bacterium
AAAGTAGAAATGGCAGTGTAGCTGGTAATACTGTTCTTCAAGTTAATGATATTTGTGGTTCAATTCAATTTCAAGGTAATGATGGCGGAGGTTTTCATCAGGCAGCCAGTATTATGTCAAAAATTGAATCGGGTATTGGCGTTTCTTGGTGTTGTCTTTATGTTGGGTTTTGCCGCGATTTATGCTGCGTTGAGGACACGCAAGAAAGAAGGTGGTAATATTAGACGTGATATAGAGTCTTTACGACATACAATGGAAGCGTTCAATCGTGCGATTGTTGACAGAGATGTCGAACTCGTAGAGCAGGGAGATGCCCTTGATCAACAGGTTGCTGGTTATCAACAACAGATTGAGAAACTTGGGTCCCAAGTCGATGAATTGAAGCCTAAGCCGGTCACTGCACCTCCTCCAAAACGTAGGACACAGGTTCAAAGGACCATTCGTCTAATGAAATTAGAAGATCCAAACATAAAAATACCGTTGATTTTCAGTGGACAAAAAACATTGACTCTTGGGACAGAGAATACTTGTGATATACATTTGGATCAGTTGGGTGTATCCGGTGTACATGCGACTCTGACGAAGCATGGGAATGGTTTGTTGATAAAAGATTGTGATTCAACCAATGGAACATTTATCAATGGTGATGCATTGGATAACGGTGGAGAGTTTTTGATTCCATCCGGTCAAGAGATGTCACTTCGATTTGGTCGTTCGGATGTATATATCGTTACTTGGTAATGTTTAAGGGTGTGTAAATCAGATGTGGTTGATTTCTATAATATTTACATCAGCAGTGTTCGCCTTCAATGGTGAACTCATCCACAATGCGTCTTCCGGAACCAAGATTGATATGGTGGTTGCTGTGACTGAGACAGAGTTTGAGTCTCTGGGACGAATAGACAGACCAGAAGGGGTAACTGTTCAACCGGCGGTTGAGGGGGTTGCGTTTTTGTGGGACAACTCCTTTACCATGAAAGATCATCTTTCGTCCAACAACCTGTATATACCATTATTCAAAACAGTCGTTGGCCGTTTTCCTGATACCCCGATGAAGTCGTTTTCCTTCTTAAACAAGTTTGAACCATTGTCCTCTAGTTGGTCAACAGATATCTCTGACCTGCAAAGACAAATCCAAGACTTAAAAGTACCTTCGCCCGAAGATTCGAAAAGCGAGTTCTTTCCGGTCATTATTGATCTTATCCAACACTTATCAAAGGATAGATCCGACCCCGATGTCATACATCTGTATATTTTCAGTGACGGTTGGGATGATGCTCAAAAAGAGGACAATCAAGGAATCAAGCATATATACACATCAGATGTGATTCAACGCTATAAAGATAAGTTACCAGATAGCAGACGCATACGTCCTGTCTTTGTCGGATTGAACTCATGGTCCAGCAAGGTGAATGCAACAAGATTGCCTGCTGCATTTAAAGATGCGATGATTGCCTGTAGACAACTCGGTTTTGATTGCAATGAAGACACCGTACCTCAACGTCAAAAGTTCTATTTTACGATCAAAGGAGATATTTGTGATCTTCCCGAGGAGTTACCTCCGACGGTGAAAGTGCTATTTTCTTCGTTTAAACAACAAAGATCGCAGTGTGTAACTTCCAACGATTCATCTAGACTATTATGGGGATTGTGGTTGGTATTGATTGCAGGTGGAACTGTCTTGGCATTTTGGTGGAGAGACCATCGAAAAAAAGAAAAGAGAGTAGAAATTCGGAATAAAGTATGGGAAGAACGTAAAGCAACCGTTATTCATGGTGAAGGTAATGAATCTAATACGCAACCGAATAAATCTACACACAAGACTGCTGAATTGACAGATGTGTTGACATATAAGGTGTCTTTGATTGATTTGAGTGCGGTGGAAAATATTGGAAATTATTCCAGTGATCAAACAAAAAAAGTATTGATTGGTGGTTTAGAAACCTGTGATCTAGTCTTGAATAATCCATATGTATCTGGAGAACATGTACGGTTGTTGTTTAAGCCAACGTTTGTCGTTGTAGAAGACCTAGGTTCATCGAATGGTACAATGTACAACAACCTTCCTTTAAAACCAAATGTACAACAGCGTGTTGAGCACGGTGGTCTTATTACATTGGGACATGTATCTTCTCAAATTCAAGTTCTCATTCAAGAGTAAGTTTGTTGTAGATGACTTCTCTGCCGTATTGCTTACCGAGTTGTTGAACGCCAATCATAGAGACAACTCCAGAAAGCGCAAACAGGAAGATACCTGGTTCTGCCGTCAGTGAAAAATTGAACTTGTCTGCTTTGTAAATTACGATCATCACAGCAATTATGAATGGGTCTGTGAAAGACCATTTACTGGTTGTTTCTAGCCAAAAGTATAACCGTTTCTTGCTCTCGTTATTGAGGTGAGGTGCAATCGCTAGATATATTCCCAAAATGCATTTTACACTGGGAAATATCATTGAAAAGAATGCGACCATCGTTGCCAACAGCAGTTCCTTTTGTTGTATCAAATCAAGGACAACCTGACTGATCATAATGGCGCCAATTTGGATACCAGCTCTGTTCGCCAACCATTTATGGAAGCAAGTCTCCCACACAGTTTCGCACTGACTGGAGAACAATTCCGTACCAAAGAACTTTTCAATCATTGTATCTGTTACACCGGTTCCAATCAGTAGACCTTCCGCATTCTTAACTTGATAAATCAGTTCTTTGGCATCCAGTAAATCTTGAGACACTTTAGGTGTAAACTGGATATGGGCAAAGGGTTGAAAAAAAGCCGCCAACAACAAACACAACGCCGCAAAAAATAGTCCAAAGGTATTCCAGTTTTGATCGCTCATAAGCTGCTCTAATAAGTTTTGTTTGATTTTGAACGTCGCTTGATATAATTTTTGGTCCCGATGTACGGGTATTGTATTGGATCATCTTTATACAATGTGTACGTATGTTGTTTCAATCGACAAGAACGTACATCAGCTCCAGGGTGTGAAGCGAGCAATTCCTCTCCATTCTCCAAAACCTCTTCTAAGATTTGACCGAAGAGTCCATTTCCATTTGCAACTGGTTCAGAGGTTTTAATTTGGTTTTCCCAAAGTTGAACGGATTGAAAAGTTGAGTAGCCTTTTTGATGCAATTTGATTGCTCCATAGGCATCGGCTTCGGCTTCACGTTCCACAGAGTACAGACCCCGAGATAAAATTTGCAAAAGAATCATGACCAATTCATTGTTTGAAGCTTCGGGATGGATGCTCTTTGCAAATTGATAGGCTGCTATTACGTGCTTGTTATCAATATGAGCAATCTCATGTCCAAGTATCGTAGCCAGTTGTGCTTCATTTTCAATCCAATTGTCAAACATTGCCCTTGTGATAATGACATGTCCGCCTGGTAAAGCAAGTGCATTTTCCATCGTGGTATCTTCTAGTAAGTAGAACTGGTATTGGATTTGGGGTCTTTTAAGGTCAAACGTGAGCCCATTTCCAACATCTGATATGTATTGTGCAATGACCCCTTGTTGAGTGAGACGCCCCCCCAAGGCACTTTCGATTTTTCCCAAGGTTTCTTGTCCCAACTGATTTTCTTCTTCAATTGTAAACGAGGTTATGCCTGAGCGAATTAACTCATCGACTTTGATGGCCTGTTCTCGAAACTGCTGGACAAAGTTTGTAGATGGACATCGGACTTTGTGAGAAGTATACGCAAAGTCAGAAGGGCTATCGATTTCTGATTTAGATGGTTTAGAGACAGATCTATTTATAGTCTTATTGTTGGACGTATGTGATGCTGTCTTTTTTTTGCGCACCGATGTTGTCTTGTTTTTTGATTCGGAATCTTCTACATTGGAGGATTCGTTGCTTAATGATGGAGAGTCACTTTTTGAGCGACTGGATGTAGAAATGGTGTACGCCAGTACACCCAACCCAAATACGATCATGAATATAGCAAGAGTAGGTGGTCTCTTGGGTTGAGTGATGATGAAACTACCCGGCTGAGGATAATCTACTTTTGTGCCACA
Source organism: uncultured Pseudomonadota bacterium (assembly GCA_937911635.1). Lineage (GTDB taxonomy): Bacteria > Myxococcota_A > UBA796 > UBA796 > UBA796 > CAJWHX01. Next base: position 4,013 of record CALDQI010000193.1, read on the forward strand.
TTTACCGCAAAAGCTTGCGTTGGCTTCTAGTGCCGTACCACATTTACGACAAAATCTATTCTCCATACGCTTTAAAGACGCGGTGTACGAACATTGGAACAGAGGACAACTTCAAGGACTATGTCACCAATCATAATTTTATCACCATGTGTTAGCTCTATTTTATCGGGTCCAATATCTTCTCCATCAACAAAGGTACCATTCATCGAATTGTTGTCAGAGATCCAATTTTTACCATTTGATCTGAAGATGATTACAGCATGTGCTCCAGAAATGTTGTCAAATGGCAAGACAATTTGAGATTCGGACGGATCACGGCCGATGTATGTACGACCAGAGCGCAAAGGCCAGAATACCCCGTTCGTATCACCATTAAAACTGCGACATACTAAGAAGCCAACCAATGGTGATTCGCCCCTGTTCGAAACAAGATGTGTCTGAGAATTATCTTGACCAACCGGTGTCGTCGGTTTTACGCTGCCCGAATGAGGGCTGTGAATACGAGTACGACCATCACGCCCACCTTTGCCCGCCGGCATTGGATTGACAGTAGATTGACCACCCACAACCGCCGTTTTAGTATCCATGTTTTCGTTATGATTCGATGTCGTTGTACCAAGGACGACTGTCTTCCGAGGTCCAGAACTATTCGCTGGCATAGGACTCGCTGTTGTCTCACCAGGAATTAGAGCGGTTTTGGAAAATGTATTGGTGCTGTTTTGACCGGAGATCAATTTTTTACCGCATTTAATGCAATATACACTAGAATCTTTGTTTTGGTGTTTACACTGGGGACAGTCGATCATATGGAACTCCTATTTGGCGATTTCTTTTACGATTTTGAGATGACTCTTTTCACACGATTTCACTTTGGATTTACGATTTTCAACTTTTTTATCATATCGGTCGTCACACCGAAACCGAATTCGAAGTTTCGTACATCTTTTCGGCCTTCGTTCAAGTGCACATAGACCATTGTAGGTTTCTGTGACCCATTCACGATCTGAAAGAGCCTCATCAGCAATTGCACCAACGGTTGTGCTTGAGTCGGGTTGTGTTGCGGTAGACGATACCGCGGTTCCTTTGCTATTTTGTGCGGTATTGTTCTTATTGTCTGCTTGAGGAACTGGTTTATTCGCAACAGACGATGTCTTGTGTGCTCGTTTTCTTTCATCGGCCTCATACCGTTTTCGAGCAGAAATGACGACATCTTCTGGTAAGGAGTCGATTGATTTCATATCATCCCACATGTCAAACGATTCAGTTTCGGATGTGTTTTTAAGTGGTTTTGTTCGGATGACAAGATCTTCATACATAGAATCTTTCACCAAGGCTGGAAAGAAGGTACCTCTCAGAGACCATGCGACACCAACGAACAGTAAACAGACTGCCGCAAATACGAAATACTTCCCAGAGTCGTTGGATTCTTCTTCAGGTGGAGGGGGGATATCAATGGGTTTGAAACTCATGGTAAGCTCTCATTGTGTTGTTTTAAAAGCCTTTTACCGGCAGCGTGAACCTCTGTTTTTAACTTAGAATGTATTTCACTAAGGTCAGTCTCAGGTTTGTGTTTCTTAAGAGCTTGGCGAACTGCTTTGTCGCCTGATAACTTGTTAAGTTCCTTAAGTAACTCATGGGGATCCAATTCTTCGACTTTATCGGGGCACCATTTCGGTTGTTGGAGCGGAATCTTTGTCTTTGTACAGGATTTTATTTTTTGTTCTATTTTTGGTTCCACAATACTCATAATTGTATGTAATGTGTTGTTAACGCGGATCTCCTTCGGCGATAATGCGTTGTCTTCCGTAGGGGGGGGCTCTTCAATCGGAGTGACCTCGATGTTATTGTCCTCTTTAGCAGGCGTGAAAGTTTTGGAATTTTTTACAGGGTTTTTTTTGCGTGCACTATGATCCATCTCGAGATTGGCGGCGAAGTTTGTAGCGGTCTCTTCCGTCTCTGTATTCTTTGAGGCGGTATATAACGAATCGGGAGTAATTATTTGGGGCTTCGATTGTTGGTCTTTTGATTCTTCTCCTGACGACAACAGATACATGAGGATCAGCACTGCAAGAACAGCCAGTCCAATCAAACCGTATCGTCTCACTCGGGTATTAAGATGATGGGTTAAAGATTTGGCTGTGTCTGACACCGGCGTATCTGTGTTGATTACGGTTGGCGCAACAAGGTCGGGTATGACATCTGTATTTCTTGATTTTTTTTGTTTACGATACTGATCACGAACGTCTGACGGAAGTGCTGTAGACCCACTGGGATGGTTATTATTGGAGTATTCCAAGACTGCGACAGTTACATTGTCATCGGCTTGCCTCTCTAAGGCGTAGGTTAATATCTCATTGACTTGTGCATTGATATGATGTGGTGTTTTCAAATGTACGATCAAGTCCTCTTCAGAGAAATTGTTGACTCCTGTTAGACCATCAGAGCACAAGAGCAATTTATCACCTTTACTCAACAAGATAGGAACTGTTTGAACAAACTCATCCTTTTCAAAAGGTAGAGATGACTCCACCCCCAATGCTGCCAACAATAAATTGTTCGTGTCACTCTTTTCGGCTTCTTCAAATGTCATCAAGCCACTTTTTACACTGAGAAAAACCTGTGAATGATCATAAGTGACGAGGTTTAAGAGTCCATTTCGATAGAAATAAGCTCGACTATCTCCAATATGGGCTAATGTGACAACATTGTTTTCAACTATGACTGCAACAACCGTTGTTCCCATACCCTTAAGTTCAGGATTTTGGGAGGCATAGTTAAAGATGGCTGAATTTGCCATATCGATGCAATAATATAGCAAATCAGCATTGCTGAGATCTTGTTCTGCGCGTTCAGTGAACGTTTTAATCATTGTGTTGACAGCTATATTACTGCTGATTGAACCACCGTTATGTCCACCCATGCCATCGCACACAACAACCAGATGCTTTTCGTTTACAGAGCTGTATCCTTGGTAGTCTTGATTTTCTTCACGTACACACCCAACATGACTCATCATACAGATATTAAAAGTATCTGTATGTTCAATGATTTCGAGAGTAGTGTGGTCAGGCATAAAGAATCCATTTTAAATGGTTTGTGTCCTAAGTATAACAAAAGTTACGTATATAATCTTCATGAAGTGGCTCATTTAATTATAATCTGAAAAGCCTCTTTCGGTTTCTGTGTACAGACTTTGAGAAATCAAAGTCGAGTCGACCGATAGAGCCTGTGAGAGATGATCATGTCGATACTGCAAACAGACACAAGATATGAGATTAATGCTCTTGATTCATTGAAACAAGAACGAAATAAGCAACTTGGATGTATAGTTAGTTCTTCAGTCGCTCCAATGGGAACCGTGTGCGCCGAAGACTAAACTCGGCCGAGTCACCATAATTGAGAGCGTTGAGTCGTTGCTGACTGAAGTGCTGTACCATTTGTCTTGCTAGGTCAGACTCATCATCCCCAACGTACTCTGCGGTCACAGAACGTTGTTCGATCCAATAGCTCAGTTGTGAGACAAAGGCGCTCTCCATCATCCAAACGTCATCTTCAATGAATGTGTGAGGGTCTGCGATCAGCCGCTGTAGCAATGTGACGAGGTCTATGTTGTCCAGTCTACATTCCACATGATGGGATGCACTCTTCAAGGCACTCAACAAGGCGATACACCCTTGTAGCAACGCTCGATTTAGGGTGCTGTGCCTGTGGCCCACTGCCTTGAAAAAGGCAACTTGAGAGGGCTTGTCAATCAATGCAAAACTCCACGAGGCGAGATCTTGGTGGTGACTGGCTGAAACGTAGGCAACAATTCTAGATGGAGGGCGTTGTTCCATTTGCTCAAAGGGTGGGTCGAAGAGTGTATACAACTGTCGCCATCCATCATCATCAACATACGGATACTGTGCTTGATCATCTGGGTTAATTACGAGTGGGACGTTGTACTCTCTGTTTCTGCTAACGGAGTTGTCGGTTGATTCTGTATGGGGTTCTACGGATACCGATTCATCCTGTGGTACGTCATCTTCAATAGGGGAGAAGTCTTGTTCTACAGCTGAGTCAATCTCCACATGAGTTGACGTCTTGT
>CALDQI010000194.1:0-2655 GCA_937911635.1 uncultured Pseudomonadota bacterium
GTATTCATGCCGAAATAGAAGTAGAGGAAAGACTTCAGGAACATCCCAGTCAGGAAAAAATCATATCCAAAGAAGAATTGATGGAGAAAAAGAAAAAAGCCCATTTTGAACATCAAAACAACCAACGAAATTTATAATTACGTTTTTTTAAACCTCTGAATTTTTTTCATCAGGGCATCAATAACGACGTCATCATCACTTGTTTTTCCAAACCAAAAACCAAGTATTGGTATACACAAACCAGTGACGACTGCGATAACAATACGCAACCAAATTTCTTGGTTGTAGGAAAATTGAAAGAACAGGGTCGAAATTCCGACGCAAAGGAGAAAGAAAAGAACATTTCCTTTGGAGAATGGATGACAACGCATGATATGCCATATTTCAATCAGTCTCCATCCCGCCCAAAGATTAAGTGTAATCACAGTTGCAATAGCTGCACCGATAGCACCGTACTGAGGTATAAATATGATATTGCAAATGACATTTAAGGCAACGGCAATAATTCCATTTATTAAAGTAAGCATCGAACGACCGGACATTGGAATGAGACGCATCGACATGGCACAGAATACCCAAAAGAACTGACCACAAATTAGGATGATCAGGGGAACTCGACTTGCGGAATATACAGGATCAAAAATCTGCAGTAGAATATCAGGCAATGCCAAACAGAAAATTAAAATGGGTAGGGAAAGCAGTTGCAACCATCTCGTGACCGTTTTTAAAAGGCTGTTGAGTTTGGTGAAATTTTCAACGGCGACCAATTCTGCAATAATTGGGTTGAATATTGAGGTGAGAGCTGTAATTGGAATTCCACCTATCATCGCAAGAGCAGAGGCAATTCGATAAATACCCAGTTGTTCATCTGTTGAATAATAGCCCATCATTAAAATATCCATCCATACCGTCAGACGAAAAACCATACCAGCCAGACCCTGAGGGATGGAGTATTGAAGAACTTTTTTGTTTTCATACTCTGGTTTGATATCATCATTTTTAACGAGGTTTTTAAATCTTCGCCAAACGAAAAGCAGAGCAACCAAGAGTGATACACCGAGTGCCAGCCAATAAAAAATCAAGGCAGTCGTAAGATCCAACTGTCCGACATAGATAATACTAGCACCAACCAGAAGCGCTAGAGGGAGAATGAGTTGATAGACCAATGCGGAAGAAAGCATGTCTTTTATGCTTGTGAGTAACCCAACGCAAAACATCAATGGGGTCCAAACGGCAATCGTAGGAGCGATCCATCGGAATGGTTCTGGATTCTCAAAGAGAACGGGAGCCAAAAACCACAATCCTATTGCCGAGATAAATCCACTGATAACTGTTGCAACAGAACCAAAAAATACCAATCCCTTGCGCTTGGCTTCTTCTTTGGTCTTGGCATATTGTGCTCCAAAGTAGACAGCACCACTATTCAAACCCAAAGGTGATAGGACAGTAATCACCGTCACGACAGTAACTGCATGTGTGTAAACACCGAAATCACCGGCACCCAAACTCGTTGACAAAAGCCATGTTACAGCAAATCGAACAGCTCGGTCTACAAGTGAGGCAACTAGTACAATTCCTCCACCACTAGCTATTTTTTTTACTTCGCCATCACTCATGAATTTTATCCTCATCCATGTCTATCTCACAAAGAATAAAGATGCATGTCTTGACTATTATATAGATAATAAGACCTTGAAATTAACATCCAATCAGATATTGAAAAAACAATACTCGTGCTAGTATTCAAATAAAATAGGAATGAAAGAATGGAAGAACTAAGAAGCACTGATTTATCGGTCGTAAAAAAAGAACTGATGTCATATGAAAATGTAAACTTTGATATCGTAAAGGACATGTTTTCTATCAACAAGGAAGTCTCTGACTTTAAAGGTCTGTACGGGTCTATTTTTGAATGTGAACATCGGGGTTATGTAAGTATCTGGTTGCTTTGCGAATATGCTAAAAATGCTAGTGAATGGGCTTTGTCTATGACAGAATTAGATATAGCCCTTATGAATTTGACAGAATTGCCAACCAATATGACATATCTTCAAATCGTGGAACAGATTGATTTGGAATTCAATCCACTGGAGAAAGAACTGAATGTATTGGAAGGACTACCAAATGTAAAACAAATTCGATTGTCTTCTAGTCAAAGCAAACTTGTTCCTCATAAAATTTTATCAAAATCTACCTACCTTCATACGTGTTATGTCGCCATGAAGATGGCTTTTTTATCTCAAGATCTTACAGTTGCTCCCAAAGATATTCAAGAGGCGAAGGAACTTTGGTTGAAGGGAGATGAAATTTCAAAAAAGAAGGCGGAAGAACTTACGTTGCCTCTGGTAGAAGTTTATTGTATAGAAGAAAATACACAGTATTCCTGTGACGAAATCGATGAAATACTGGGCGAAATTTATCCGTACGAGGAAAATATGATTTTTACACACTTGTATATCTCCTACCAAGAGGAATTTTTAGCTCCCTTTGTAGGAGGTTCTGTAGATTTTTTTGTTCTGTCATCAAAAGATCTTGAGACAGAAGAACTTACAATAGAGCAACAGCAGAATCTTGCTTTTTTAATGACATTCGAATTTAGTAGTGAAGAAATTTACTCAACCCATCCCGATTGGTTATCTGTATATGAAGGAGAAA